>NZ_JBITGS010000031.1:0-120998 GCF_044457265.1 Streptomyces sp. NPDC050564
CGGCTACAAGGAGATGGGCACCACCACGACCCCCTTCGACATGGTCGTGCGCAACGACCTGGACCGCTACCGCCTGGTCATGGACGTCATCGACCGCGTCCCCGGCCTCGGCGTCCGCGCCGCCGCCGTACGCCAGCAAATGGCCGACGCCCGCACCCGCCACCACGCCTGGATCCGCGAACACGGCACCGACCTGCCCGAGGTGGCCGACTGGACCTGGAGCGCCTGAAGACAGCGAATGCCTCTGCGCCCCCCGGTGCTGTGGGGGCGCAGAGGCGAGTCGCCAGAAGGGCTACGAACCGGCCTGCTCGGTCACGTCGGAGATCTTCCACCGCTGGTTGGATCCGGAGTTCGGGGTCCACATCGTGACGGCGGATCCGTCGGCGGTGGCCTGGCCGCCCACTTCCAGGAGACGGCCGGTGGCGGCGCTGACGAGGGTCCAGGTGCCGTCGCCGGTCGTCGACATGATCCACTGGGTGGCCTTGTCACGCCGGCCGCTGTCCGCCTCCAGGACGGGGACGCCGTCGCGCACGGCCAACCGCTTTCCTTCCGTCGGGTTGGTGAACACATACCGCTGCAGGTTGCCGGTGGCGCCGCTGATCCGGGCCGGCCGCCACTGCTGTCCCAGGCCGGATGCATCGGTGCCCGGCGCCTTGATGACCAGCTTGGTGCCGTCGTCCGCCACGGTGAGCGCCTTGCCGCTCTGGACGCCGGTCAGCTGGTAGGTGTGGCCCTTCTGGAGCAGGGCGGCGTCCTTCGCCACGCCGGACACGCCCTTGACGAGGAAGGATGTCACGGACTGGGCGGGCACGGTGAAGGTGGCCTGCCGGCCGGTGACCTCGACGGGAGTCTGTCGCTCCAGCTTGCCCTCGGCGCTCGTCACCACGGGCGTCACGGTCGCGTTGTGGGCGATGCGGCCGAACTTGGACAGGTCGATCGTCACCGTACGCGCGTTGGTCGTGCCGTTGACATGGACGATCGTCGCCGCGTTGCCCGACTTGGAGACCGCGGCGGCGCTGGAGGTGTCGTCGGTCTTGATCAGCCGGTCGCCGGGCTTGATGTAGTGCGTGAAGTTGCGGGCGGTGTCGAACTTCGTGTTCGTGCGGATCGGGCAGGTGGCCGGTGTGTCCGTGGAAGTGCAGCTGAAGGGGAGCTGGATGCTGCCCCAGTTGCCGCCCTTGGCGGACTCCCCGCCGGGCTTCATGTTGTCGTAGTCCTCGACGGGCTGCCAGAACACCCAGGCCTTGGGCTCGAGTTCGCGCAGGTCGTCGACCATCTGCTGGGCCAGCCCGAGGCCGGGCCGCATGTCCGTGAAGCTCTGCCCGTCGCCCCAGTCGCCCTCCACCTCACTCATCCACAGCGGCTTGTCCGCGGCCTTGGCGAGGTCGCGCACGCTGGTACGGCCGCCGGTGCCGTAGGTGTGGACGTTCATCTGACCGACGAGGTCGCGCACGTCCTGGGGGTAGGTGTTCCAGTTCTGCGTGAAGATGTTGGGGTTGGTCTCGTCCATCGCGGAGATCTTCGTACCGGTCTTCGCGTTCTTCAGAGCGGGGGCCAGCGCGCGGATCACCTTCTGCTGGAGTTCCGGGCCGATGTGGGCCCCCTCCTGACGGCCGCCGACCGGCTGGCCGTCGGCGCCAAGACGCGTACCCCAGTAACCCGTGTTGGGCTCGTTGAACGGGTCGAGGGTGTCGACCTTGATGCCGTGCGCCTGCTCCAGCCGCTTGGTGGCACCCGCCAGGTAGGCGGCGAAGTCGTCGACGGAGTCCGCCTTGAGCTGGTCCTCGGTGGAGTTGAAGCCGCCGGATACATAGCCGCTCTTGGTCATGAACCAGGGCGGTGAGTTGCTGAACGTCTCCCAGTGGGTGATGTCCTTCTTGATCCGGTCCACCCACCAGCGCTGCGTGGCGTCGGCGTCCGGGTTCCAGTGGGCCGCGTCGTCGGCGCTCCACCAGTCGGTGTCCGCACGGGTGGTGCCCGCCGGCGCCTTCCACCAGCCCTGGATCGCTCCGCCGGCCCGGAGATAGTCCTTGACGTCCGGGGCGTTGCCGCCGCCGATGTTGTAGCGCGCGATGTTGAGGGCGAGGCCGTCGTCGTCGAAGAGCAGTTTCGCGAGCTTCTCGCGGATCTCCGCCGGGTAGTCGCCGGTCGCGTTGGCGAACCAGACCAGGCTGGTGCCCCAGCCCTCGAAGCTGTCCGCCTTGTACGAGGGGTCGGGCCGGACGGTGACGGTCGAGGCAGCGGCCGTCGAGGTCTCGGCCTGCGTCGGTGGAGCGGTGATCAGCGCTGCCCCGGTGGCCAGGGCGGTGACTCCGATGGTTCCCAGAAGCCGTCTTGTGCGGGTACGGCGTGCCAACGTGTGCTCCCAACTCGTCTGTGGTCGCTGCGGTGGACCGTCGTGCCCTGCGGGCGCAGGACACGACGGTGTGACCCTCGGATCAGTCGGTCAGGGGGTGTCAGAGGGCGGGCTGTCGCAGTACGGCGACGTCCCGGGGCGGCAGTACGAGCGTGCCGTCGGCATCCGCCCGGCCGATCAGGAGTTCCCCGGAGAGTCCGGTCAACGGCACTGTCTCGTCGGTGCGGTTGACCAGGAACAGATAGCGGCTGTCGGCGCCGCGGCGCACGATCAGCTCGACGCTGCCCCGTGCGCCGTCGGGCAGTTCACTGCGGACACCGGCGGGGACGAGCAGCCGCGGCAGCAGGCCGGTGAGGCCGTCCACGCCGAGCCGGGTGGAGACGTACGCGGCCGAACCCCGGCCCACCGTGCGGCGGGTGACAGCAGGGCGGCCGGCGTACGCGCCGTCGCGGTAGTGGGACAGCACCTCCACATCCGGGTCGGTGACGGTGATCCGGTCGGTCCACAGGGTGCCCGTGGCGGCGCCGTCCCACCCCGATTCCAGCTCGACCGTGGCGCCGTCGAGCAGCGGTCCGAACTCCTCGATGCGGATGCCGAGCAGATCGCGCAGTGCTCCGGGGTACCCGCCCAGCCAGATGTGGTCGTTCTCGTCCACGACACCGGAGAAGTACGTGGTGACCAGGTGGCCGCCTTGCTCGACGTACCGCGTGAGCTCCTTGGACAGCGCCGCGGACACCATGTGCAGCACGGGGGCGATCACCAGCTCGTACCGGTCGAGGTCGGTCCGGGTGGTGACGATGTCGGCGCGCACGCCGAGGGCGAGGAGGGCGGAGTACCAGTCGAGCGCCTCTTGGCGGTAGTCGAGGCGGGAGGTCGGGTGGGAGTCCTGTTCGCTCGCCCACCACGACTCCCAGTCGAAGACGATGCCGACCCGGGCAGGCTCGCGCTCGGTTCCGGCCACCGGAGCGAGCGTCCGCAGGGTGTGGCCGAGATCGGCCACCGCGCGGAACACCTCGCTGTCGGGCCCGGCGTGCGGCACCATCGCCGAGTGGTACTTCTCGGCGCCGGCCGCCGACTGGCGCCACTGGAAGAAGCACACGGCGTCGGCGCCGTGCGCGACGTGCAGCAGCGAGTCACGGGCCAGGTCGCCGGGCCGCTTGGCCAGGTTGACGGGCTGCCAGTTCACGGCACTGGTGGAGTGCTCCATGAGGAACCACGGATGCCCGCCCGCGATCCCGCTGACGAGGTTGGCGGAGAAGGACAGCTCGTCCCGGTCCTGCGGGCCGGGCATGACGTAGTGGTCGTTGGAGACGAAGTCGATCTCGTCGGCCCAGTCGGCGTAGTCCATCCCCTTGGTGCCGCCCATCACCATGAAGTTCGTGGTGACCGGAACACCGGGCGTGATCTCGCGCAGCAGGTCCCGCTCCGCGCGCAGATACTCCTTCAGCGCGTCGGAGGAGAAGCGCTTGAAGTCCAGCTGCTGCGTGGGGTTCGGGTAGGAGGCGGCCAGGCGGGGCGGCAGGATCTGCTCCCAGTCGCTGAACCGCTGGGACCAGAACGCGGTGCCCCAGGCGTGGTTGAGGCCGTCGAGAGTGGAGTAGCGGGCGCGCAGCCACTCACGGAAGGCGTGGGCCGCGTCGTCGGAGTAGTCGTAGATGTTGTGGCAGCCCAGCTCGTTGGAGACGTGCCAGGCCACCAGCGCGGGATGGTTCGCGTACCGCTCGGCCATCGTCCGCACGAGGCGCAGTGCGTGGTCGCGGAAGACGGGCGAGGTGGGACGCCAGTGCTGCCGCCCCCCTGGCCACAGCGTCTCACCGGAGGCGGTCACCGGGAGGATCTCCGGGTACGCCGTGCTGAGCCAGGGCGGCGGGGAGGCGGTCGCGGTGGCCAGGTCGACCCCGATACCGCCCGCGTGCAGCAGGTCCATGACCTCGTCGAGCCAGCGGAAGTCCCACTCGTTCTCGGCCGGTTGGATGCGGGCCCAGGAAAATATCCCCACGGAGACGATGGTGACGCCGGCCTCGCGCATCAGCCGTACGTCTTCCTCCCACACCTCGCGCGGCCACTGCTCAGGGTTGTAGTCGGCGCCGTACGCGAGGCGTGGGGTGGGGTCACCGTCCGGCCCGTGCTGCAACTGGGACAGGAGGGTGGAGATCATGGCGGTCCTTCCGGTGTGCTGCACGGGGCGGCGCGAGGTACGTAGGTGTTTCCCGGCGGCTGCCGCTGAGCGATCGCTCCTCAGCGGCAGCCTTCAGGCGGTTACTTCTGGACGGTGAAGCCCTGCTCGTTCCCGTACTTGACCGAGGCGTCCTGCCAGGACGTCAGAGCGGCGGTCAGCTTGGTTCCGGAGACGTAGGCCTTGCCGACGGTGTCGTTGAAGATCGAGTTGGCGTAGACCTGGTAGGGCAGGTACGACCAGTCCGAGGCGACGTTCGCGGCCGAATCGGCGAAGATCTTGTTGGCCTTCTGCCCGCCGAAGTACGGGAACTCGGTGTTCTGGAAGGTGCTGGACTGGAGGTCCGCGGTGGTCGCCGGGAAGGCGCCCGCCTTGAGGCGGGTCTGCACGCCCTTGCCGGCGTTCGCGTACTCGGCGAAGGCGTAGGCGAGTTCCTTGTTCTTGCCCAGCGTGGGCAGCGCGAGGGAGCTGCCGCCGTTCTCGGCGCTGGCCTTGTCGCCCGCGGTCCACGCGGGCAGCGGAGCCGCGCGCCAGTCGCCGGACGCGCCCTTCACGCCGGTGGCGAAGTTGGCGGGCATCCAGGCACCGGTGGCGAGGGTCGCGATGGTGCCGTCGCCGAGCCCCTTGTACCAGTCGTCGGTCCAGCCGGAGATGGGCGCGAGCAGCTTCTCGTCGAGGAGCTTCTGCCAGACGTCGGTGTACTTCTTGGCGCCCGCGTCGGAGAAGTTGATCGTCACCTTGGTGCCGTCGACCTTGTAGGGCCGCGAACCGGCCTGCCACAGCAGGCTGGTGGTCTCGCCCGCGTCGCCGGTGTCATTGGCGATGTATGCCTTGGGGTCGGCCTTGTGCAGGGCACGGGCCGCGGTCAGGTACTCGTCCCAGGTGGTCGGCACCTTGATCTTGTACTTGTCGAAGACCTTCTTGTTGTAGAACAGCGCCATGGGCCCGGAGTCCATGGGCAGGGCGTAGATGTTCTTGGTGCCGGCCTTCACGGCGTTCAGCGGGCCGGGGGAGTACTTGCTCGCGAGCTTGTCCGCGCCGTACGGCGTCAGGTCGTCGAGCCCCTTGGTCAGGGCGTACTGGCCCAGCGCGTAGTACTCGATCTGCGCGACGTCGGGGACGCCCTTCTTCGCCGATATGGCGTTCTGCAAGGCCTTGTACTGGTCGTTGCCGGTGCCCGCGTTGACCAAGTTGACGTGGACCGCGGGGTGTTCCTTCTCGAAGTCGGCGGCGACCTGCTTGAGCGTGGGCTCCCAGGCCCACACCGTGAGGTTGCCGCCCTTCTTCAGGGCCGCGTCGACGTCCTTCGCGGAGACCGGCTTCGAGCTGGAGCCGCTGTCGTCGGAGCCTCCGCAGGCGGTCGCCCCCAGGGCGAGCGCGGAGACCAGGGCGAGGCCGCGCAGCAGGCGGCGAGGGTTCATGTGCATGGACGTGCTTCCACTTCGTCGTGGCCGAAACCGTGCCTGATGAGGGGTGAGAAATGTGGGGGAGATGGGTTGTTGCGGGGGCTTGATGAGGGTTACTCCTTGACGCTTCCGGCGGCGAGCCCGGACTGCCAGTACTTCTGGAGCAGGAGGAACGCGGCGATCAGCGGCAGGATCGTGATCAGTGAGCCGGTGATCACCAGGTGGAAGACGGGGGTGCCGCCGGCGGTAGCGGCCTGGGCGTTCCAGCTGTTGAGGCCCAGCGTCAGCGGATACCAGTCGGGATCCTTGAGCATGATCAGCGGCAGGAAGTAGTTGTTCCAGGTGGCGACCATCGTGAACAGCGAGACGGTCACGATGCCGGGCGCCAGCAGCGGCAGGACGACCTGGAAGAAGGTGCGCAGCTCGCCCGCGCCGTCGATGCGGGCGGCCTCCATCAGCTCCGCGGGCACGGCCTCGGTGGCGAACACCCACATCAAGTAGAGGCCGAAGGGCGAGATGAGGGAGGGGATGATCACCGCCCACGGGGTGTCGGTCAGGCCCATCTTGCTGAACATCAGGAAGGTGGGTACGGCGAGGGCGGTGCCCGGCACCGCGACGGCACCGATGACGACGGCGAACACGGCGCGCTTGCCCGGGAAGTTGAACTTCGCCAGTGCGTAACCGCCCAGTACCGCGAGCAAGGTGGCACCCCCGGCCCCGAGCACCACGTACAGCACGGTGTTCAGCAGCCAGCGGGAGAAGACGCCGTCGTTGTAGGTGAACGTCTCCTTGATGTTGTCCCACAGGGCGAAGTCGCCGTTGAACCACAACCCGAACGAATGAGCCAGCCCCTCCTGGGTCTTGGTGGCGCTGATGACCAGCCAGACCAGTGGCACGAGGGAGTAGAGCAGGATCAGACCGGTGAGGAAGGTCAGCAGCACACTGCGCCGCGGGCGCCCCGGGCTGTGCCGACGCGGCTTGCGCAGCCGGGGCACGGCGCCGGAGGAGCCGGTCGAAGGAGGTGCGGGCCGGGAGACGGTGGTGACAGAGCCGCTCATCGCTTCACGCTCCCTTGCGCATGCCGCGCAGCTGGACGACGTAGGCGATGACCATGGTGATCACGCCCATGACGATGGCGACCGTCGCGGAGTAATTGTTCTGCTGGCCCGAGAAGGACAGCGAGTACGTGTAGTAGTTCGGGGTGTAGTCGGTGGTGATGGAGTTGGGCGCCAGCTTCTGCAGGATGCTCGGCTCGTTGAACAGCTGGAACGTGCCGATGATCGAGAAGATCGTCGCGATGACCAGGGCGCCGCGGATCGCCGGGAGCTTGATGGCGGTGATGACGCGGATCTGTCCGGCGCCGTCGATCTGCGCGGCCTCGTACAGCGAGTGCGGGATGACGCGGAGCGCGGAGTAGAAGATCAGCATGTTGTAGCCGACGAACTCCCAGGTGACGATGTTGCCGATCGACGCCAGGATCAGGTCGGGCCCGAGCGGGTTGGGCAGCGAGACGCCGAGGGCGTCGTTGATGTCGCTCACGAGGCCGAACCGGGTGCCGTACATGAAGCCCCACATGAGGGTGGCGACCACGGCGGGCACCGCGTACGGCAGGAAGATCGAGATCCGGAAGAAGTCCCTGCCGTACAGTCGCCCGCTGTCCAGCGCGAGCGCGACGAGCAGGGCGATGCCCAGCATGATCGGCACCTGCACCAGCAGGAACAGCGACACACGTGCCAGGGAGTCCCAGAACTGGTGGTCCTGCAGGGCCTGTTGGTAGTTGTCCAGGCCCACGAAGGTGGTGCCGCCGATGAGCTGGGTCCGGAAGAGGCTGAGGTAGAGCGAGTAAGCGATCGGAGCCAGGAAGACAAAGGCGAAGACCACCGCGAACGGGCCGATGAACCCCCACCCTGTCCAGGAACGGCGGTCCCGTTTCGCCGGAGGTCGGGTCGGGGGCCGTGTCGCGGCCGCGGGTGGTTGAAGCGTTGTCATGTCGTTCCTCGCTCGTCCATCTCGGAACCGGCGTCGTACGCCGCCGCGATGTTTACGCAAACATCAGGGCCCGGAGGAGCCCTCGGGCTGTTATGTTTACGTAAACATCTGATGGCGGCATGTCTACACTGCCCCCATGTCGGCGGTCAAGGGTCGCCTGATGAAACGGCGACTCAGGTAATCGAGGGAGACGGGTGGACACAGCGGACGGTGCCTCGATGAGCAGCGATCGGGCACGCACGCGTACGGAGAAGCGGGCCGCGCGGCGCACACCGAGTGCGTCCATGGCGGATGTCGCCCGCCTGGCCGGCGTCTCGTCGCAGACGGTCTCGCGGGTGTCCAACGGTTACGCGGGCGTCAACGAGGAGACCCGGCGGCAGGTGCTCGCGGCCATGAAGGAGCTGGGCTACCGGCCCAACAGCGCCGCCCGGGCCCTCAAACGCGGCGAGTTCCGCACCATCGGCGTCATCACCTTCAACCTCTCCACCACGGGCAATATGCGCACCCTGGAGGCGATCGCCACCTCCGCGGCCCAGGAGGGTTACGCCGTCACGCTCCTGCCCGTCGCCGTCCCCACCCAGGACGAGGTGCGCGGCGCCTTCTCCCGGCTGGGCGAGCTCGCCGTCGACGCCGTCATCGTCATCATGGAAGTGCATCTGCTCGACGCGGCGACCATCTCCCTGCCGCCCCACGTCCAGGTCGTGGTCGCCGACTCGGACGCGGGCGACCGCTACACCGTGGTCGACACCGATCAGGCCGGCGGAGCCCATGCCGCCGTACGCCACCTGCTGGACCTGGGGCATCGCACCGTCTGGCACCTGGCCGGTCCCGAGGAGTCCTTCGCGGCACAACGCCGTGCCGACGCCTGGCGCGCCGAACTCGCCGGGGCGGGCCGTGTCCTGCCACCCGTCGTACGAGGCGACTGGTCGGCGGAGTCCGGCTACCGCGCGGGTCTGCGACTCGCCGGCGAGAAGGACTGCACGGCGGTGTTCGCCGCCAACGACCAGATGGCACTGGGGCTGTTGCGGGCCCTGCACGAGCGCGGCCGCAAGATCCCCGACGACGTCAGCGTCATCGGCTTCGACGACATCCCCGAGGCCGGCTCCTTCCTGCCTCCCCTGACCACCGTCCACCAGGACTTCGCCGAAGTGGGACGCCTGTGCGTCGAGGGAGTACTGCGACGGATGCGCCACAAGGGGGCGGAGCACGGCACCACGCTCGTCCCCACGAGACTCGTGGTCCGCGACAGCACCGCACCGGCCGCTCCTTCCGCGGGCGAGTAGAGCGGTGCTGTGGCGCGCAGGGTCGGCGCGAGCAGCATGGAGGGAATGCCGTGCGCCCCTCCGCGGGCCCTGCCCGGCTTCAGGAGCAATGGCCCGCCCCTCTGACCGGGGGTCCGGCGACCGCCTGCGCGGCCCTGCTCGCCGCCCGCTGACCTCACGCGCGTGCGCGGCACGCCCGCGTGACCGATCATGGATATTCAGTGGGTCGCGGACTCCCGGGAGTCGAGGAGGAGGCCGGTGGCGCCGGATGTTCCTGCCGCGCAGCCCCTGATCTCCAGCGACGTCGAGGCGGTGCTGGCGGCGGCGGGCGGCCTTGTCGCGGGCCTGCCGCTCGGCCGTGAGTACCGCATCCTGCGCAGGATCGTGGAAGGCACGAGGGCCGCAGTGGCCGTACTCGATACCGAACTGCGCTTCCGGTACGTCAACCCGCGCATGGCCCGGGTGGACGGGCTGTCCGCCGAGGCCCACCTCGGCCGCAGTCTCACCGACGTCCTGCCGGGAGCGCATCGCGCCGAGCAGGTCCTGCGTGAGGTGCTCCGGGACGGGCGCCCCCGCCAACTGGTCCTCACCGGGTTCACCCTTGCCCCCTCGCCTCCTGCGCGCCGGCTGTGGCGGGCGACGTACCACCGGCTGGAGGACGAGCACGGCAAGGGTGTCGGGCTGGTCGGCGTCGGTCTGGAGATCACCGAACCGCGCCAGACTCTGCACGCGTTGGAGCGCGCCCACCAGCGTATGGCGCTGTTGGACACCGCGGTCACGCGGATCGGCACGGCCCTGGACATCGACGCCACCTGCGGTGAGCTGGCCGACTTCGTGGTCCCCGAGCTCGCGGACGCCGCGGGCGTGGAGCTGTTCCAGCAGGACCGGCCGGGCGCGCGGCGGCAGACTCCGCCCGGCGTGATGCGGTTGCGCCGGGCCGCCGTCAGCGCCGCTCCGCAGTTCAGGGCCACACTGCGGGAGATCGGCGCGACCGGTGTGTCTCTGGAATACGAGGCGGGATCACCGATCCGGCGGCGGCTGGACGCCGGCGAGTCCTGGATGTTCGACCTCTCGGCGGGCGACGTGCTCGAGGGGGCGTACGCCGATTGGATCGCCCGGTATCGCGCCGTCGGGGTCCACTCCGTCCTCATCACACCCCTGGGGACCGAGGACCGGCTCCTCGGCACCCTCTCGATGGTCCGCGTCCGCCCCTCACCCCCCTTCACGCGCGAAGACGCCTTGGTGGCAAAGGAGTTGGCGGCCCGCGCCGCCCGGGCCCTGGACCGGGCCTTCCGCTATGCCCGCGAGCACGCGATGGCGCTGGAGCTGCAGCGGGCCCTGCTGACCGAGCCGACCGTCCCCCACCCGAACCTGGAGACCGCCTTCCGGTATCTGCCGGCGGACGACACCACGGTGGTCGGCGGCGACTGGTTCGACGCCCTTGCCCTTTCCCGTGCCCGCAACCTCCTGGTCATCGGCGATGTCATGGGTCACGGAGTCGAGGCGGCCGTCGCCATGAGCCACTACCGGTCCATGCTGCGGGCACTGGCCGATACCGGACTGCGACCGCACGAGATGCTCCAGCACGCCGACCGCATGGTCGCCGACGCCGGCTTCGACCGGGTCGCCACCTGCCTGCTGGCCCTCGGCGACCCCCGTGCCAACACCGTCTCCTACGCCAACGCGGGACACCTGCCTCCCGTTCGGCTCACTCCGCAGGGACACACCGAGATCGTGCCCCTTCCCGTGGGTCCACCGCTGGGCACCGGATTCGGCTCGTACGAGACCGTCACGCGTCCGGGAGTGCCCGGCGGGACGCTGCTGCTCTACACCGACGGCCTGGTGGAACGCCGGGACGAGGACATCGACGACTCCCTGCGCCGCCTCACTCGCCTGAGACTCTCTCCACGAGACAGTCTCGACAAGATCGTCGACGATGTCCTGGCCCAGCTGATGAGCGGCCCCGCGGAGGACGACGTCGCCGTGCTCGCCGCCCGCGTGCACGGCCACATCCACCTCTGAGGCACGCGGGCGAGGTGCTCGGCGTCTTCTCGCGCATGAGGGCCGACGACTCCTCGGCCCGTTCCTCCCAGGCGAACACGCAGGCCGTGAGGGTGCCGTCGAAGTCGTGGGACTTCAGCTCGCGGAACAGCTCGTCGAAGTCGACCTCACCCTGCCCGATGTCCAGGTGCTGGTGGATACGGGCCGCGGTGCCGGGCGGATCGAGGATGTACCGGTTGCCGCGGGAGGCGGTGTGGTCGAAGGCGCCGGCGAGATGCACATGGGGGAGTGCCTTCCGGCGGGTCAGCGGTAGAGGGCGGGGCGTTCGATCAGTTCGACCTCGGTCCGACGGCCCTGCGCCTGGGCGAGGACCCCCGCCTCGCAGACGGCCGCGGCGGCGTATCCGTCCCAGCTGCTGGGCCCGGTGACCTCGCCGCGCAGCGTCGCGTCGACCCAGGCCTGCACCTCGCGGTCGTACGCGTCCACGAACCGTTCCACGAAGTCCGGGGCGATGGAACCGCCCCACCGTCCCGCCGTGTTGACGAGCATCCCGTGGGCCTCGCCGATCCGTGCCGTGCCGTTCTCGCAGACCGCCTCGGCCTGCACCTGGTAGCCGAAGCGGCAGTTGACGTAGATCTCGACGTCGACCAGGGTGCCCCCGTCCGTCTCGAAGACGACGAACTGCGGGTCGGACAGGCCCTCGGGCGCGTTGCCGGAGGGCTTCGGCTTCATCACCGTGACCGCGGTGATCTCCTGACCCAGCAGCCAGCGGGCGACGTCCATCTCGTGCACCACGGAGTCGTTGATGAGCATCTGCTCGGTGAAGTACGGCAGGACGTCGGCGTTGCGGTGCCGGTTGTGCAGCATCAGCGGCCGGCCCAGTTCGCCGCTGTCCAGCAGTGACTTGAGCTTCATGTACTCGGCGTCGTACCGCCGCATGAACCCGACCTGGACCCGCCGGTGGCCGAGCTTCTGCTCGGCCTCCATGACGCGCAGCGCGGAGGCCGCGTCCGGTGTGAGCGGCTTCTCGCACAGCACCGGCAGGTCGTGCTCGAAGGCGGTGAGCAGCGCCGCCTCGTGGGCCGGGCCGGGCGAGGCGATGATCACGGCGTCGACGTCGTCCGCGGCCATGGCCGCGGACGGGTCGGTGTACGCGGTGCAGCCGTCGATGCCCGCGGCGAGCTGCTTGGCCCGTTCCGCGTCGAGGTCCGCGACGGCGGTCACCCGCGCCCCGCTGATGACCTCGGTGATTCGGCGTACGTGGTCGGCCCCCATCCGGCCGGTGCCGATGACGGCGATGCCGAGCGTTCCGCGCTGGGTCATGGTGTTCGGTGGTCCCTTCGGGTGGTTCAGGCGCCGCAGGAGCGGAGGAACGTGCGGGTGCGCACGGCGATGGGCAGCGGCTTGTCCGGCTCGCAGGGGTACATGTCCTGCTCGACGATGGCGAACAGCTCGACGCCCAGGCGCTGGGCCGCAACCAGCACCGGCTCCAACTCCGGTATTCCGGAGGGGGGTTCGCACATCACGCCGCCCTGGACGGCGGGGCCGAACGGCACCTCGTTCTTGACGACGTCGGCGAGGATGTCGGGATCGACCTGCTTGAGGTGGAGATAGCCGATCCGCTCGCCGTAGGTCTCGATGAGCTTCACGCTGTCGCCGCCGCAGTAGGCGTAGTGCCCGGTGTCCAGGCAGAGATTGACCAGCTCGGAGTCGGTCGAGTCGAGGAAGCGCTCGACGTGGTCCTCGGTGTCGATGTGGGTGTCGGCGTGCGGGTGGACGACGATGTCGAGGCCGTACGTCTCCTTGACCTCGTGGCCGAGCCGCTCCATGCCCTTGGTCAGGTGGGCCCACTGCTCGGCGGTCAGCTCCGGCGGCTCCAGGATCTCGGCGGTCTTGTCGTCGCGCCAGAAGGACGGGATGACCACCAGGTGCTTCGCGCCCATGGCCTGAGTGAGGGCGGCGACCTCGCTGACGTGCTTCCAGGTGGACTCCCAGACCGAGGGTCCGCGGTGCAGCCCGGTGAAGATCGTGCCGGCCGACACCTTCAGTCGGCGCTTGTTCACCTCGTCGGTGAGCCGGGCGGGGTCGGTCGGCAGATAGCCGTACGGGCCGAGTTCGATCCAGGAGTAGCCGGCTTCGGCGACTTCGTCCAGGAACCGTTCCCAGGGCACCTGCTGCGGGTCGTCGGGGAACCAGACGCCCCAGGAGTCGGGGGCCGAGCCGACCCGGATGCGGTCGAGGGGCGTGGTCATCTCAGGGGGTCCCTTCGGACGAGGCCGCCACGGGCGCCTGGAGGTCCTCCGCTTCGGGGAGCTCCTCGACGTCGACGCCGCGTACCTGGGCCAACTCGTGCTTGAGTGCGGCGAGTTCGGCGCCGCCGGCCATGTGGTTGGTGAGTTCTTCCAGGCTGACCTCGCTGCGGTCGGCGCTGAGCTCCATGGTGCCCAGGCGGAGCACGCTGAAGTGGTCGCCGACCATGTAGGCGTGGTGGGGGTTGTGGGTGATGAAGATGACGCCGAGGCCGCGGTCGCGGGCGGCGGCGATGTATTTGAGGACGACGCCGGACTGTTTGACGCCGAGGGCGGCGGTCGGCTCGTCCAGGATCAGGACCCGGGCGCCGAAGTAGACGGCGCGGGCGATGGCCACGGACTGGCGCTGGCCGCCGGAGAGGGTGCCGATGGGCTGGTCGAGGTCGTCGAGGACGATGCCCATGTTGCGCAGTTCCTCGTCGGCGGTCTGTTTCATCTTCGCGATGTCGAGGCGGCGTACGGGCCAGGGGCCCTTGGTCATTTCGGAGCCGAGGAAGAAGTTCCGCCATACCGGCATCAGCGGGACGGTGGCCAGGTCCTGGTAGACGGTGGCGATGCCCTTGTCGAGTGCCTCGCGCGGTGTGGAGAAGCGCACGGGAGCGCCGTCGACGAGGAACTCGCCCTCGGTGTGCTGGTGCAGCCCGGAGATGATCTTGATGAGGGTTGATTTGCCGGCGCCGTTGTCGCCGAGCACGCAGGTCACCTTGCCGGGGTGCACGGCGAGGGAGACGCCGTGCAGGGCGCGGATGTTGCCGTAGGACTTGCCGGCGTTGCGCAGCTCGACGAGGGCGGCGGTGCCGTCCTCGGGCGGGGTGTCGGCGAGGACGGCGCCCGCCGTTCCGGATCCGTTGCTGGTCATGAGTCAGTTCACCTCCGGGTCGCCGTGCGGCGGACCCACAGATTGATGAGCGTGGCGCCGAGCAGCATCACGCCGAGGAAGGCCTTGAACCAGTCGGGGTTCCATCCGGCGTACACGATGCCCTGCTGGACCATGCCGAACATGAAGGCACCGAAGACCGGGCCGATCGCGGAGCCGTAGCCGCCGGTCAGCAGACAGCCGCCGATCACCGCCGCGGAGATGTAGATCAGCTCCTGGCCGACGCCCTCGCCGGACTGCACGGTGTTGAAGGAGAACAGCTGGTGCATGCCGACGAACCAGGCGCCGAAGCCCACGGTCATGAACAGCGAGATCTTGGTGAAGGTCACCGGCACACCGACGGCCCGTGCGGAGTCCTGGTTGCCGCCCACCGCGAAGATCCAGTTGCCGTACTTGGTGCGCAGCAGCACCCATGTGGCCAGGGCCGCGAAGATCAGCCAGTACACGATGGTGATCTTCACCTGGACGCCGCCGACGTCGAAGGACGACGCGAAGATCTTCTTCGCCTGGTCGAAGCCGTCCATGTTGCTGATGTCGTCGGTGGCGACGTTGGTGGTGACCAGCTTGGTGATCGCGAGGTTCGCGCCCTGGAGGATCAGGAAGGTGCCGAGGGTGACCAGGAAGCTGGGCAGCCCGGTCTTGACCACCATCCAGCCGTTGAAGAAGCCGACCGCCAGCGACACGAGGAGCGCGACGATCACGCCGACCCAGACGTTCATGGTCAGTTGGTAGCTGAGCATGCTCGCGGTCAGCGCCGAGGTGATGACCGCGACACCGGCCGACAGGTCGAACTCGCCGCCGATCATCAGCAGCGCCACGGGCAGGGCCATGATCCCGATGGTCGACGACTGGTAGAGGATGTTGGCCATCGAGCCGCCGTCGCGGACCGGCGGCGCCGAGACGAGGAAGAACACGTACACCGCTACGGCGCCGAGGAAGACGCCCACCTCGGGCCGCGCGAGCACCCTGAACACCAGGGGGCGTTGCGCGGTCCGTCCGTCGGTCTTGCTCGGGCCGGGGGCCGGCGGTGAGGGCACCGCCGGCGCAGCCTGCTGGGCCATGCTCATCACCGGGTGCCCTTCGCGGCGAACTTGGCGACGGAGCCGACGTTGGACTTGTCGACGAAGGCCGGCCCGGTCAGCACCGGCTGCTCACCGCCGCCGCTGTAGTTGCCGTTGTTCTTGTAGAGCCACAGGGAATCGATCGCCAGGTAGCCCTGCAGGTAGGGCTGCTGGTCGACGGCGAACTGGATGGTGCCCTTGCTGATGGCGGTCGTCAGGTCCTTGTTGAGGTCGAAGGTCGCGATCTTCGCCTTGCTGCCCGCGTCGCCCACCGACTGCACGGCGGTCAGGGCGAACGGGGCGCCGAGGGTGACGACATAGTCGATGGCGCTGTCCTGCTTGAGCTTGGCGGTGATCGTGGACTTCACGGACGGCATGTCGGTGCCGTTGACGTAGAGGGTCTCCGTCTTGCCGCTGAACGTCTTCTTCACGCCGTCGCAGCGCTGGGTGAGGCCGATGTTTCCCTGCTCCTGGATCACACAGACGGCCTTCTTGGCACCTTCGGAGTTCAGTCTGTTGCCGAGCGCCTCGCCCGCCACCGTCTCGTCCTGCCCGAAGAACTCCATCAGGCCGAGCTTCTTCCAGTCGCTCACACCGGAGTTGAGGCCGACCACGGGAATGCCGGCCGACTTCGCCTTGCTCACGACGTCCTTCATGGCGTCCGGCTTGGCGAGGGTGATCGCGATGCCGTCGGCCTTCTGGTCGATCGCGTTCTGCACCAGGTTGGCCTGCTCGCCCGCGCTCGGGTTGGAGGAGTACACCAGCTTGACGTTGTCCTTGGCTGCTGCGGCCTCCGCGCCCTTGCGGACGATGTCCCAGAACGTGTCGCCGGAGGGGGCGTGGGTGACCATCGCGATCGTCATGCGGGGGGTACTGGCCTTGCCCGCGGAGGCGGCGGCGCCGTCTTCTTCGGACTTCTTGCCACCGGAGCTGCTGGAGCAGCCGGCTATGAGCAGCGCGGACGCCGCGACTGTCGCGACGAGTGGGGCGATTCTGCGAGAGCGGGGGTGAAACGTGCGGTCCATCTTCCAGCACCTCACTGTGCGACGGGGGAACGGGACGGCGCGGGGCGCGGGGCCCGTAGGGGGCTCGGACGGCAGGTCCGGGTCTTGAGCCGGTGGCGTGGCTGTTTCGTTGGGACGGGATACAAGTCCCTGTTGCACCCGCCTGTCAATACTTTGTTAAGACATCATTTCCTGAGCAGGTCCGAATGTCAGTACAAAGTCTTGACAGGAGCTTGCTGCGCGTCCTACACCTAAGAGGCACCGGGCGCCCCGTTGCCCGCATCCCACGCATCAGGAGCGTCACGCATGCCTGAGTCCGCTGAATCCTTCGACGTCATCACCATGGGACGTATCGGCGTCGATCTCTACCCCCTGCAGACGGGTGTGCCGCTCGCGCAGGTCGAATCCTTCGGGAAGTTCCTCGGCGGCTCCGCCGCCAATGTCGCGGTGGCCGCCGCGCGCCTGGGCCGCGCCACCGCGGTGATCACCCGCACCGGCCAGGACCCCTTCGGCACCTATCTCCACCAGGCGCTCAAGGAGTTCGGCGTCGACGACCGCTGGGTCACACCGGTGGCCGCGTATCCCACGCCGATCACCTTCTGCGAGATCTTCCCGCCGGACGAGTTCCCGCTGTACTTCTACCGGCGCCCCAAGGCTCCGGACCTGGAGATCCACACCGACGAGCTGGACTTCTTCGCCCTGCGCGCGGCCCGCATCTTCTGGATCACCGGCACCGGCCTGAGCGAGGAGCCCAGCCGCTCGGCCACCCTCGCCGCCCTGAAGGCGCGCGCCAAGTCCGGCACCACGGTCTTCGACCTCGACTGGCGCCCGATGTTCTGGAAGGACCCGGACAGCGCGCGCCCGTACTACGCCGAGGCCCTGCGCCACGCCACGGTCGCCGTCGGCAACCTCGACGAGTGCGAGATCGCCACCGGGGCACGCGAACCACGGGCCTGCGCCCAGGCCCTCCTCGACGCCGGTGTGGAACTGGCCGTCGTCAAACAGGGCCCCAAGGGAGTCCTGGCCGTCCACCGCGACGGCACCGTCGCCGAGGTCCCGCCGGTACCGGTGGAGGTCGTCAACGGCCTCGGCGCCGGGGACGCGTTCGGCGGCTCGCTCTGCCACGGTCTGCTGTCCGGCTGGGAGTTGGAGAAGACCATCCGGTACGCCAACGCCGCAGGCGCGCTCGTCGCCTCCCGGCTCGCCTGCTCCTCCGCGATGCCGACCGAGTCCGAGGTCGAGGACCTCCTCGCACGCGGCTGACCGAGTCCGCGGCCGAGGCGCACCGCATACGCGGCCGCCCGACGCCACCCCTGAACGGAGCCTGTCTTGAGCATCAGCATCCCCGACCTCGTCTCGGTGCGCGCCCGGCACCCGGAGGCCATCGCCGAAGCGGCCGCCCGCCGTGTCCGCCGCCCGCTGATCGGCGACAGCGGCCGCCTGATGATCGTGGCCGCCGACCACCCCGCGCGCGGCGCCCTCGGCGTCGGCGAGCACCGCCTGGCCATGGCCAACCGCGCCGACCTCCTGGAACGCCTCTGCGTCGCGCTGTCCAGGCCTGGTGTGGACGGGGTGCTGGCCACCGCCGACATCCTGGAGGACCTGCTGCTCCTGGGCGTCCTGGAGAACAAGGTCGTGATGGGCTCCATGAACCGCGGCGGGCTCGCGGGCGCCTCCTTCGAGATGGACGACCGTTTCACCGGCCACCGCGCCGAGGACATCGAGCGGCTCCGTTTCGACGCCGGAAAGCTCCTGCTGCGCATCGACTACGACGACCCCGGCTCCCTGGAGACCCTGCAGACCACGGCCCGCGCCGTCGACGACATGGCCGCCCGCCGACTGCCGCTGTTCGTCGAGCCGTTCATATCCCGCCGGGTGGAAGGCACGGTCCGCAACGACCTGAGCGCCGAGGCCGTCACCCGGTCCATCGCCATCGCCTCCGGCCTGGGCGGCACCTCCGCCTACACCTGGCTCAAGCTGCCGGTCACCGACGACCCCGACGACATGGCCGAGGTACTGGAGGCGTCCACCCTGCCCGCCGTGCTGCTCGGCGGCGAGGTCGGCAGGGACCAGGAGGGGGCGTACGAGAGATGGCGCAAGGCCCTGCGGCTGCCCACCGTCCAGGGCATGGTCGTGGGCCGGTCGCTGCTGTACCCCGCCGAGGGCAGCGTGGAGACCGCGGTGGACACCGCCGTCGGCCTGCTCTGAATCCCCGTTCAGCCTGTTCTGAGCCCCGTACAGGAGCCACCCGATGACCACCACGCACCACCTTCCCGCGGGCAAGGCCACCACTGACGCCTACGCCGTCGACGTCACGCCCGAGTCCGCCGACTGGGGATACTCCAGCCTGCGCGTCCTCGAACTGCCGCCCGGCGGCTGGCATGTCTTCGACACCGGCGACAGCGAGTGGATCGTGCTCCCGCTGTCGGGCGGCTGCACCGTCGCCGTCGGCGGCGACACGTTCCGGCTCGCCGGGCGCGACAGCGTCTTCAGCGGGGTGAGCGACTTCGCGTACGTCCCCCGGGACGCTCAGGTCTCGATCGCCTCGCGCGACGGCGGGCGGTTCGCGCTCACCGGCGCCCGCTGCGCCCGCCGGCTGCCGGCCCGCTACGGGCCCGCCTCCTCGGTACCGGTCGAGATGCGCGGCACCGGCAACTGCTCACGCCAGGTCAACAACTTCGGTGCGGCAGCTCGCGCCGGAGGCGCTGATGGACAGGGTTTCGAGTGCGACAAGTTGATCGCCGTGGAGGTGATCACACCCGGCGGCAACTGGTCCTCCTTCCCGCCGCACAAGCACGACGAGCACCGGCCCGGCGAGGAATCGGAGCTGGAGGAGATCTACTACTTCGAGTTCGCAGCCCATGAGGGCACGCCCGGTCTCGGCTACCAGCGGGTCTCGCCCTCGGGCCGCGGCAGCAACACCGACGTGCTGGCCGAGGTGCGCGACGGCGACGTCGTCCTCATCCCGGACGGCTGGCACGGACCGTCCATGGCCGTGCCAGGACACGACATGTACTACCTCAACGTCATGGCGGGTCCCGGCGCCGACCGCGCGTGGCTGATCTGCGATCACCCCGACCACGCCTGGATCCGCACCACCTGGCCCGAGCGGCCCGTCGACCCCCGCCTTCCCCTCTACACGGCACCGGAGAAGTCCTGATGAGCACCCCCATCCGCCGTCTCACCGTCGCCCAGGCACTGGTGCGCTTCCTGTCGGCGCAGTACAGCGAGCGCGACGGCGTACGGCACCGGCTGATCGCCGGCACCTGGGGCATCTTCGGCCACGGCAACGTGGCGGGCATCGGCCAGGCGCTGCTGGAGGCCGGCGAGGACACCATGCCCTTCCACCAGGGCCGCAACGAGCAGTCCATGGTGCACGCCGCGGTCGGCTATGCCCGCCAGCTCAACCGCCTGTCCGCGCAGGCCGTCACCACGTCCATCGGCCCCGGCGCCACCAACCTCGTCACCGGCGCGGCCCTCGCCACGGTCAACCGCCTCCCTGTGCTGCTCCTGCCGGGCGACTACTTCGCGACGCGCCCGGCCGACCCGCTGCTCCAGCAGCTGGAGCACCCCGTCGAGGCCGACGTCTCCGTCAACGACACCCTGCGCCCGGTCTCCCGCTACTTCGACCGGATCACCCGCCCCGAGATGCTGATCCCGTCCGCCCTGAACGCGATGCGGGTCCTGACCGACCCGGCCGAGACCGGTGCCGTCACCCTCGCCATGCCGCAGGATGTGCAGGCGGAGGCGTACGACTGGCCGCAGGAGTTCTTTGCCGAGCGCGTCTGGCACGTACGCCGTCCGGCACCCGATCCGGTCGAACTCGCCGAAGCCGTACGCGAGATCCGTGCCGCCGGGCGCCCGCTGATCGTCGTCGGCGGGGGAGTGCACCACAGCGAGGCCGAGGGCGCGCTGAAGGCCCTGGTCGACACCACCGGCATCCCGGTCGCCTCCACGCAGGCGGGCAAGGGCTCCCTGCGACACGACCACCCCGCCGACCTCGGCGGCATCGGCCACACCGGCACCGCCGTCTGTGACGACATCGCCCGCACCGCCGACCTGATCATCGGGGTCGGTACCCGCTACACCGACTTCACGACCGCGTCCCACACGCTGTTCCAGGAGCCCGGCGTCCGGTTCGTCAACCTCAACATCACCGCCTTCGACGCTCATAAACTCGCCGCCCGCACACTGGTCGCGGACGCGCGGACGGGCCTTGAGGCGCTCGCAGAGGGTCTGTCCGGCCAACGGGTGGCGAAGGCGTACGAAGCCGAGTACCGCGCGGGCAAGGCACGTTGGGAGGAAGTGGTCGAGACCGCCTACCGGGCCGAGGACTCCGCCGTGCCCACCCAGACCCAGCTCCTCGGCGCCCTGGACGCGGTCGTCGGCGACGACGACGTGGTCATCAACGCGGCCGGTTCGCTCCCCGGCGACCTGCACAAGCTGTGGCGGGCACGCAGCCCGCGCCAGTACCACCTGGAATACGGCTACTCGTGCATGGGCTACGAGATCCCGGCAGGCATCGGAGTCCAGCAGGCCGCGCCCGGCACACCGGTCTGGTCGCTGGTCGGCGACGGCACGTATCTGATGATGCCCACCGAGATCGTCACCGCCGTCCAGGAGGGCCTGCCCGTCAACCTGGTGCTGATCCAGAACCACGGCTACGCCTCCATCGGCGGCCTCTCCGAGGAGACCGGCGGCGAGCGCTTCGGCACCGCCTACCGCTACCGGGCCGCCGACGGCACCTTCTCCGGGGCCCCGCTCCCGGTGGACCTCGCCGCCAACGCCGCCAGCCTCGGCATGGACGTCCTGCGCGCCAAGACCGTACGGGAACTGCGGGACGCGTTGGCCGCGGCGCGGGCCTCGGACCGGCCGACATGCGTGTATGTCGAGACCGACCCGACGCCCACCGCCCCTCCGGCCGAAGCCTGGTGGGACGTACCCGTCGCCGAAGTGGCCTCGCGCGAAGCCGCCATGAACGCCCGTGAACAGTACGACGGCCACGCCGCAGCGCGCCGCCGCCACCTCTGACTCCTGTGAACTCCCCGCCCACGAAAGGCCCCCGCACCATGAAGACCATCACCCACTGGATCTGCGGGAAGCCCGTCGAGTCCGCCTCCGGACGCTTCGGCCCGGTCTACAACCCGGCCACCGGAGCCCAGGAGAAGCAGGTCGGCTTCGCCTCGGCCGACGAGGTGGACACCGCCGTCGCCACCGCGAAGGCCGCCTTCGAGAGCTGGGGGAGCACCTCACTCGCCAAGCGCACGGCGATCCTGTTCAAGTACCGCGAACTGCTGGACGCCCACCGCGACGAGATCGCCGAGCTGATCACCGCCGAGCACGGCAAGGTCCACTCCGACGCGCTCGGCGAGGTCGCCCGCGGCATGGAGATCGTCGAGCTGGCCTGCGGCATCTCCGAGAAGCTCAAGGGCGAGCTGTCCACGCAGGTCTCGACCCGGGTGGACGTCGCCTCGATCCGCCAGCCGCTGGGCGTCGTCGCCGGCATCACGCCGTTCAACTTCCCGGCCATGGTGCCGATGTGGATGTTCCCGCTCGCCATCGCCTGCGGCAACACCTTCGTGCTCAAGCCGAGCGAGAAGGACCCGTCGGCCTCCTTCCGGCTGGCGGAGTTGGCCTCCGAGGCCGGGCTGCCGGACGGCGTGCTGAACATCGTGCAGGGCGACAAGGTCGCCGTGGACCGCCTCCTGGAGAACCCGGACGTCGTCGCGGTCTCCTTCGTCGGCTCCACGCCCATCGCCAAGTACATCCAGCTCAAGGGCGTCGAGCACGACAAGCGTGTCCAGGCCCTGGGCGGTGCCAAGAACCACATGCTCGTCCTGCCCGACGCCGACCTGGACTTCGCCGCCGACCAGGCCATCAACGCCGCGTACGGCTCGGCCGGTGAGCGGTGCATGGCGGTGTCCGTCGTGGTCGCGGTCGGCGACACCGGTGACGAGCTGGTCGGCAAGATCGCCGAGCGCGCGAAGGGACTGAAGATCGGACCGGGCCATGACCCCGCCTCCGAGATGGGTCCGCTCATCACTCGCGAGCACCGCGACAAGGTGGCCTCGTACGTGGCGAGCGCGGCGGCCCAGGGGGCCGAGGTCGTCGTCGACGGCACCGGCTACGTGGTCGCGGGCCACGAGGACGGCTTCTTCCTCGGCGTCTCGCTGCTCGACAAGGTGCCGGTGACGGCGGACGCGTACCGGGACGAGATCTTCGGCCCGGTCCTGTGCGTCGTGCGTGCCGACACCTACGACGACGCCATCGAGCTCATCAACAGCTCCCGTTGGGGCAACGGCACCGCGATCTTCACCCGGGACGGCGGCGCCGCCCGCCGCTTCCAGCTGGAGGTCCAGGCCGGCATGGTCGGCATCAACGTGCCGATCCCGGTGCCCGTCGGCTACCACTCCTTCGGCGGCTGGAAGGACTCCCTCTTCGGCGACCTGCACATCTACGGCAACGACGGCATCGCCTTCTACACCCAGGGCAAGGTGATCACCACCCGGTGGCCCGATCCGGCCGACGGAGGCATCAACCTCGGCTTCCCCAGCCACTCCTGAGCCGTTTCCGGACTCAAGCGGCGGCCGGTGCGGGAACGGACCCGCAGCCTTTTGCACCGGCCGCCTTCAGGACCGAACGTCAGGACGATGCGATGGCAAGGGTTTCCACTCACCGGACCGCCGGATCCATACGAGCGAGCGCCGCCGCCGCACTCGCCGGCATCGACTTCGGGCTCGACCGGAGCAGCCCCGTCCCGCTCTACTACCAGCTCGCTCAACAGCTGGAGTCCGCGATCCAGCGCGACGTGCTGAGCCCCGGGAGCCTGCTCGGCAACGAGGTCGAGCTCGCGGGGCGGCTCGGCCTGTCCCGCCCCACCGTCCGCCAGGCCATCCAGACCCTGGTCGACAAGGGGCTCCTGGTCCGCCGCCGCGGCGTGGGCACCCAGGTGGTGCACAGCCAGGTCAAACGTCCACTGGAACTGAGCAGCCTCTACGACGACTTGGAGACCGCCGGACAGAGCCCCACGACCCAGGTGCTGCACAACGAGGTCGAGTCCGCCTCCCCGGAGGTCGCGGCGGCGCTGGGCATCGCCGAGGGCAGCGGTGTGCACCGCGTGGACCGACTGCGCCTCACCCATGGCCAGCCCGTCGCGGCGCTGTGCAACTACATCCCGGAGGGACTGCTGGACGTCGACACCGCCCGACTGGAGTCGACCGGCCTGTACCGCATGATGCGCGCTGCCGGCATCACCCTGCACAGCGCCCGCCAGTCCGTGGGAGCCCGCTCGGCTACACAGGAGGAGGCCGAGCGGCTGCACGAACCCGCGGGCGCCGCCCTGCTCACCATGCGGCGTACGGCCTACGACGACACCGGCCGCGCGGTCGAGTACGGCACCCACATCTACCGCGCCTCGCGGTACGCCTTCGAGTTCCAGCTGCTCGTCCGTTTGTGAGGCGGTGCGTGCACGGACTCGCGTCTACGCGGTCCTACGCCCGGTACCGGACCGCTCGTCACTGTTCGGCGTCGCGACGGGCCCGGCCGCGGCGGCGCAGCAGAAGCAGACCGCCCGCGAGAGCGGCGACTCCGGTGGCGGCGGTCCAGGCGGGGAGATCCGAGGAGCCGGTGGCAGCCAGGTCGCCGCTCTTCCCGCCGAGCGGGCTCGTGCCGGAGGAGGGGGTGGCGGCGCCCGGCTCGGTGGAACCGGCGGTGGACTCCGATGCGCCGGATCCGGCGGTGGACGGTGTCGGCGACGCCGACACCTCGGCCGCGGTGGCCCGGGCACGGGTGAACGCCAGGGTGCCGAAGCCGAGTTGGTCGTAGCCCCCGCTGTTGGGGCCGTAGTCCCCACCGCCGCCCTCGGGCGAGAACCGGGCCGCGATGCGCGTGAGGTACTGCGCGTCCAGCCCTCGGCGCTTGGTGTAGTGGTTGGCGATCATGGCCCAGATCGGCCGGGCCATGGCCGGGTCGACGGCCGCCGCCGCGGACGCGGTCTCCGTGCCCGACCAGATGCCGGGCGCGCCCTTCCTCCGGGTGTACGGGGTGTAGGGCACGTCTGCGCCCATGCTCCACTTGGCCACGTACTGGGCGCCCTTGAGGAAGCGGCTGTCGTCGTAGCCGTACAGATCGATGCCCTGGTTCCAGGCCATCTCGCAGATGGTGCCCATCAGACCGACGCCCAGCAGGGCATGGCCCTGGTCGCGGCCGGCCTCGGCCCACTCGGCGAGGCCGTCGGAGTACACGACCGGGATGGCGTTCTTGATGGAGCCCATTCCTTCGCCGTGCTTGAAGTACGCGACGGCCCGGTCGACCTTGGCGCGGTCGTCGCACAGGATGCCGATGGCGAGGACGGAGGCGATGTTCGTCAGGTCCCAGTTGGCCCAGTAGTTGGTGATGTAGGCGCCGTTGTGGCCGGCCAGGAAGTCCTCGCTCAGCGGGTGGAAGACGTTGAGCATCATCTTCTGGAAGCGGGCCAGTTCGAAGCCGTCGTGGTCGCGGATGAGCTCGGCGGCGTTGGCGAACTGGTAGCCGTAGAGCCCCGAGGCGAGGAACCGGTCGGCGCTGCCGTCGAGTCCGGTCAGCTTGGCCGACCAGGCGTTGAGGATGTCGCGGGCGGTGTCGGCGTGCGCGGTGTCCCCGGTGACGTGCCAGCGCAGGGCGTTCTGGTAGGCGGCGTGGATGTCGTTGTAGAGCGTGGCGTAGTTCTCGGGTGTGCCCGAGCCGCGGTAGACGGTCGCCTGGGGGTTGGCCGTCCAGGTGCTCTGCGCATGCCGGTTGGCCGTCAACCTGGCGAAACCCGCCGTGTAGGGCTGAGCCCCGGCCTTCACCTTGGCCGCCATGCGGGCCAGGTCGGCCCCGGTGTGCAACAGGCCTGGATGCGCGAAGACACCGCCCGCCGCCGACGCCGGAGCTGTCGTGACGGCAGCGCCGGCTCCGGCGGCGCCCGCGGCCGCACCGGCGATCTTCAGCATGTTCCGGCGACTGATCTGTGCTGTCACTGACGTGGTTCCTTCGCGCTCGGTGCCTGGGATGCCTACGCACAGGAGACGCCGTGGAACGCGGCCGATAACAGAAAGTCGGGGCGACTGCGGGGGACCCTGCGGACCTGGCCGGAGGGCACGGAGCGATCGGTACCGGAAGCTGCGCTCTGCAGGGGCCGCGCGGTGCGTGATCAGCGTCCTTCGGGCTCGTCGCGTTCCACCCGAGACGCCGGCTCGGCGCTGGTGAGCCGGCGGGCGCCGTTGATCGGACCGATCCGACCGTACGATCCCGGCGTCGTTCAGGCCGGTGACACCCACGTACCCCGCTCGGCGGAGCGTGACATGGCATCCAGCGCGGCCGCGCTGTGAACCGCGTCAACCAGCGTCGCGCCGTAGGGGGTGTTGTCAGCAATGGACCGCAGGAAATGGTGGGCCTCGATGACCTTGAGGTCGTCGTAGCCCATGCCGTTCGCTGAGCCCGGTTGGAACGCGGCGTACTCTCCGTCCCCTGGGCCGACGTACACGGTGCTCACGGGCTGGTCCTGGTACGACGTACCCCGGCTGACCCCCAGTTCGCCCATCCGCCGGAAGTCCCAGAACACCGCGCCCTTCGTGCCGTGCACCTCGAAGCCGTAGTTGTTCTGTTCGCCGACGGAGACGCGGCAGGCCTCCAGCACGCCCCGCGCGCCGGAGGCGAAGCGCAGCAGGCAGTTGACGTAGTCCTCGTTCTCCACCGGGCCCACTTCACCGCCGGCCGCGCGCGTGTGGCCGGCGGTCGCGCCCGTCGGGCGGGCCCGCTCCGGCAGGAAGATCGCGGTGTCCGCGGTCAGCGCCTCGATCTCGCCGAGCAGGAAGCGCGCCAGATCGACGCCGTGCGATGCCAGGTCGCCCAGGACGCCGCTGCCGCCCCGCTCTCGCTCATAGCGCCAGGTCAGCGCGGACTCCGGATGCGCCGCGTAGTCGCTGAACAGCCGGATGCGGGCATGGGTGACGGTGCCGAGCTCGCCGGAGGCGATCAGTTCGCGGGCGGCGGCCACGGCGGGCGCGTTGCGGTAGTTGAAGCCGACCGTGCCCTGGACCCCGGCCTTGGTCACCGCGCCCGACACCGCGCGGGCGTCCTCGGCGGTCAGGCCCACCGGCTTCTCGATCCAGATGTGCTTGCCGGCCTCGGCCATCGCGGTGCCGATCTCGCGGTGCAGGAAATTCGGAGCGGCGATGCTCACTGCCTGGACGCGCGGGTCGGCGGCGACCTCACGCCAATCCCGGGCCGCGGTGGCGAAGCCGTACTGGGCCGCGGCCTTCTCGGCGCGGCCGGGCACCTCGTCGGCGACGGCGAGCAGTTCGGGTCGCAGGGGGAGCTGCGGGAAGTGGTGCGGCACGCGGGCGTACGCCTGGGTGTGCACCCGCCCCATCCAGCCGAACCCCACGACGGCAACGCCGAGCGTACGCACCATGACTGCCCCTCTTTGGACCGGTCCAATAACTTCTCGGCCTCACCCTGAACGCCGTTGTGGGAGGTGTCAAGGCCTTTGACAAGCTCACCCAGCATATGGAACGGTCCAGACTATGAGAGCACCGACGATTCGCGACGTCGCCGAACGGGCCGGAGTGTCGAAGTCGCTGGTCTCCCTCGTACTGCGCGGCTCCGACCAGGTCCGTGACGAGAAGCGACAGGCCGTGCTGGCCGCCGTCGAGGAGCTCGGCTACCGGCCCAACGCCGCCGCGCGCAGCCTCAGCGAGCGGCGTACCCGCACGGTCGGAGTGCTCCTCAACGACATGCGCAACCCCTGGTTCGTGGAGCTGCTCGACGGTCTGAACTCCCGGCTGCACGACTCGGGTCTGCACATGCTGCTCGCCGACGGCCACCTCAACCGGCGCCTCGGTGAAGACCTCACCCGTACCTTCATGGACCTGGGGGTCGACGGGCTGATCGCCGTCGGCACGCTGCCGGTCTCCGAGGCGCTGCGTACGGCGGCCGGGCAGATTCCCACCGTGGTCGCCGGCGCCCGGGAGCCCGTGCTGCCCGGCGTGGACATCGTCGCGGGCGACGACGAGCACGGTGCACGCCTCGCCACCGAGCACCTCATCAGCCTGGGCCACCGGCGGATCGCCCACATCGCGGGCCAGGGCATGGTCGGTGAGCTGCGCCGCCGCGGCTTCGAGGCGGTCATGCGCGAGCACGGACTGGCCGAGGCGGCGATCGTGGAGCAGGGCGACCTGACCGAGGAGGGCGGCTACCGCGCCACGGTCCGGCTGCTCAGTGTTTCTGAACGGCCCACCGCCGTCTTCGCGTTCAACGACATCGCCTGTGTGGGCGCCCTGTCGGCCGCCGAGGAACTCGGTCTCCAGGTGCCGCGCGATCTCTCCCTCGTCGGCTACGACAACACGTACCTCTCACGCCTGCGGCACCTGTGGCTCACCACCGTGGACAACGCCAGCCACGACGTCGGCCGCCGCGCCGCCCAGCGCCTTCTCGCCCGGATCGAGGACCCCGCCCGCCCGGGCGAGGTCGTCCTCACTGCCCCGGCCCTGGAAGTCCGCGGGACGACGGCGCCACCGCGCGGTCAGGCCGGGGCCGGTGCCGGAAGGGCGGTGGCGCGGGCGGTGAGGGACACCGATTGAACTCCAACGTCTGTGCGCTGAACGGGACATGGCCGTCGCGCCGGTCAGCCACGAATTCCATCTGATCGCCGCCCACACCGACACCGTGCACCTGCTGGAGGACGGCAGGCCGGTCCGCCACGGTCCCACCGCGGAACTGATCCCGTCCTGGATAGAACCGGACCGAGTCGGACCCGGCTAGTGCCGCGACAGACACTAGATCGAGGCGGGGCCCAGCAACCCGGTCAACAGCGCGTCCGTCGCCGGGGCGAGCAAATGCCTGCCGTCGGGCGCGGACTCCAGGCCGACGACCAGGGCCAAGCAGATGTCGGCGGCCTCCGCGGGCTCGACGCCGGCCCGGGGGTCCGCCTCGGCGAAGAGGGCGATCAGGAGGCGGCGCAGGTCGCCGGTGAAGGTGTGGCAGATGTCGCCGAACAACCGGGCCTTCTCGTCGAGGAGTTCGGCTGTGTGTGGCGAGTCGCCGGCCAGTTGCAGCACCAGGCCGAGCTTGGCGGCGAGGACACCCCGCACGCGCTCGGCGGGCGGGGCGTCCTCAGCGGCCGCCTGCCGGGCCCGGTCGAGCGCCTGCTCGTGCAGGCGTCCGGCGAGGCGGCGGAAGACGTCGTCCTTGCTGCGGACGTACTGGTAGACCGCTGACCGGGACACGCCCATGGCGGAGGCGATGTCGTCCATCGTCGTGCGCCGTACGCCGTACCGGGTGAGGCAGTCGTAGGCGGCGTCGAGGACCTCGTCGAGCCGGTCGGCGGCCATGGGGGTCAGCCCAGCTTCTTGAGCAGCTCGGCCGCGAGCGGGGTGGAGGAGGACGGGTTCTGGCCGGTGACCAGGTTGCGGTCGACGACCACCTTGGGCGCCCACGGCTCGCCCTCCTGGAAGTCGACGCCCGCCTCGACCAGCCGGTCCTGGAGCAGCCACTTGGCCTTGTCGGCGAGACCCGCCTGGGTCTCCTCGGCGTTGGTGAAGGCGGAGACCCGGTAGCCCGCGAAGGCGTTGCCGCCGTCCTCGCGGGTGGCGGCGAGCAGCGCGGCCGGGGCGTGGCACACCACGCCGAGCGGCTTGCCCGAGTCGAGCGCGAGGGTGAGGAGCCGGCCCGAGTCGGCGTTGACCGCGAGGTCCTCCATGGGGCCGTGGCCGCCGGGGTAGAAGACGGCCGCGTAGTCGTCCAGGTCCACGTCCTCCAGCTTGATCGGCTGCTGGAGTTCGACCATCGAGGCGAGGGCGTTCGCGACCCGGTCGGCGCCTTCCTGACCGCCGTTCACCTCCGGCGCCAGGCTGCCCCTGTCCACGGTCGGCACGACGCCGCCCGGCGTGGCGACGACGACCTCGTGGCCGGCGGCCTTGAAGGCCTCGTGCGGGGCGACGGCCTCCTCGGCCCAGAAGCCGGTCGGGTGCCGGGTGCCGTCGGCGAGCGTCCAGTAGTCGACGCCGGTCATCACGAAAAGGATCTTCGACATGGTGTGTCTCTCCGAGGGTGCGGGCCCTGACGGACCTGGGGGAGTGGTCTTGGCCGTACGCCTTCGTGAACCGGCGTGGGCCGTCGAACGCCCTGACGTTTCGCGCTCAGATCGTCAGGGCGGCGATGTCCTCGACGGTATGCGGGTCGGGCATAGGTGACCAATAGGGAAGCCGTTTGCAGGTATAGGACTTCCAATGGCTCTCTCCGGGTTGGGGGGCGACACTCGAGGAGCCCGGAGGGGCGGAACTATCGCGGTACGGAGGCGCGCTGCTCCAGGATCCGCAGGGCCTGCTCGGCCCAACGGATGTTCTCCCGCTCGTAGGCACGGCCCCCCATCAGCGTGAGGTACGGGCCGACGCGCTCGGCGCCGGCCAGGTACTCGTCCTCGGTGTGTCCGTCGAGGAGCCGGGCGCGGATCCGGTCGTAGTGGGCCAGCTTGCCGCGAGCCCACTCCAGTCGCTCGGTGATCGCCGCCCGTACGGCCTCCTCATCCCCCTCGTCGACGGCGTAGACCTTGACCATCAACTCATCGCGGATGGCCGCGGGTTTCGACGGCTCCGCGGTGAACGCGCGCAGGGTGTCGTGACCCGCCTCCGTCAGGGAGAACACCCGCTTGTTCGGCCGGCGTTCCTGTTGGACGAGCCGGGCCTCGATGAGCCCCTCGGACTCCATCCGGTCCAGCTCGCGATACAACTGCTGCGGAGTCGCCATCCAGAAGTTGGCCACCGACGCGTCGAACCCCTTGGCCAGGTCGTACCCCGACGCCTCGCCCTCCAGAAGCGCGGCCAGGACCGCGTTGCGCAATGCCATGCCTCAAGGCTAGACGGCACACACCCCCGCGACTAATCTGATCCGCACCTAATCAATTAGTTGAGTATAAGAGGTGAGCGTAATGCATTCCTTCCGCAAGGCCGTGGAGGCGGGAGACTTCGGCGCGATCGAGGAGATGCTGGCCGACGACGTCGTGTTCACCAGCCCCGTCGCCTTCAAGCCCTACCCGGGCAAGGCGATCACCGCGGCCATCCTGCGCGGTGTCTCCCGCGTCTTCACCGACTTCCGGTACGTCCGCGAGATCGCCGGTACCGACGGCAGGGACCACGCGCTGCTCTTCGAGGCGAAGGTGGGCGACAAGGAGATCAACGGCTGCGACTTCCTGCACTTCGACGAGGACGGCAGGATCGACGACTTCATGGTCATGGTCCGTCCGCTGACGGCCGCCAAGGCGCTCTCCGAGGCGATGGGGGCGCAGTTCGAGCGGATCTCGCGAGAGGTGGCGGAGGCGTCGGGCGCGTAGGCAACGCCCCTGTGGCGCTCCGGGTTTGACGCGATTCTCCCCGGCTACCCGCGCGTTGTGACATCGACGACATCCGAGCAATCCCAGCGACACCAGCAATCCGAGCGGGAGTCCATCCGGTTCCTGGAGGACCGCTTCGCCTGCGCCCAGGCCTGCACCGAGTGCGCGCGGGCGTGCGCGCTGCGCGCGAGCGTGATGGATCCGGACGGGCCGCGGGAACAGGAACTCCTGCGCCGCAAGGGCGTCATGTGCGCGGAGGTGTGCGACGCGACCTGCCTCGTACTGTCCGAACAGATCCACCAGGACGAGAACGGCATCCGCGCTCAGGTGGAGTGGTGCCGCACCGTCTGCCTGGAGTGCGCGCAGGCCTTCGACGGGTACGTCGGCGCGGAGGACGGAGCGAAGGCCTGCCACGAATGCGCCCAGGCGTGCACGGATTTCCTCGCCACCCTGCGCTGAGGAGAGTGCGTGGGGAAGTCCGGTCCCGGTCGTGGAACGCGCATCGCCATTCCCAATTTCTGAAACGCGTTCTACGGTGTGCGCCGTCAGGTCGGCCTTGGGGAGCCAGGAGGCGCCGTGCATCTCGAATACACGCCGGAGCAGCAGCGGTTGCGCACCGAACTACGCGGCTACTTCGCCCGGTTGGTGCCGGACAACGCCTACGCCCGCTACGCGGACCCGGCCGCGCAGAAGCGCTTCTACCGCGAGACCATCCGCCGCCTCGGCAGCGACGGCTGGCTCGGCGTGGGCTGGCCCAAGGAGTACGGCGGGCGCGGGCTGAGCCCCATGGAGCAGTTCATCTTCTTCGACGAGGCGGCCCAGGCGGGGGTGCCGCTGCCGCTGATGGCGCTGAACACCGTCGGTCCCACGATCATGCAGTTCGGCACGGAGGAGCAGAAGGCGTACTTCCTGCCGAAGATCCTCTCCGGCGAGATCGACTTCGCGATCGGCTACAGCGAGCCCGACGCGGGCACGGACCTGGCCGCGCTCAAGACCAAGGCGGTACGGGACGGCGACGAGTACGTCGTGAACGGGCAGAAGATCTGGACGACGAACGGCGACACCGCCGACTGGGTGTGGCTCGCCGTGCGCACCGACCCGGACGCCCCGCCCCACAAGGGCATCACCATGCTGCTGGTGCCGACCTCCGACCCCGGCTACTCGTGCACGATCATCAACACCCTCGCCTCGCACGACACCACCGCGAGCTACTACGAGAACATCCGCGTCCCCGTCGCGCGCCGGGTCGGCGAGGAGAACAAGGGCTGGCGGCTGATCACCAACCAGCTCAACCATGAACGCGTCACACTCGCCGCCCACGGCACCATGGCGATCCGCGCCCTGCACGACGTCCAGCGCTGGGCCATGGAGACCAAGCTCGCCGACGGCCGTCGCGTCGTCGACCTCCCGTGGGTGCGCCGCCGCCTGGCCCAGATCCACACCAGGCTCGACGCCATGAAGCTCCTCAACTGGCAGATGGTGAACGCCGTCCAGGAAGGCACCCTCACCCCGCAGGACGCCTCCGCCGTCAAGGTGTACGGCTCCGAGGCGCGCCGCGACGCCTACGCCTGGCTCATGGAGATTGCCGCCGCACCCGGTGTTCTCAAGGAGGGGTCCGCCGGCGCGGTCCTGCACGGCGAACTGGAACGCGGCTACCGATCGGCGGTGATCTTCACATTCGGCGGCGGAAACAACGAGATCCAGCGCGAAATCATCTCGTGGATCGGTCTGGGGATGCCGCGGGTCCGGCATTAGCCTGCTGGTGTGGAGGCCTTTCCGGCGGGTGACCCGGGGCTCTTCGGGCCCTCCTCGGTGACCTGGCAGATGCACGGCGACCCGATGATGTGGGTCGCCGGGATCCGTGCGCTCTATCTCCAGGCCCTGCATCCGCGCACGGTGCGCGGGGTCATACAGAACTCGGACTTCCGGCGTGATGCCTGGGGCCGGTTGATGCGGACCGCGAACTTCGTCGGGACGACGACGTACGGCACCGGCGAAGCCGCCGAGAAGGCGGGCGCGCGGGTACGGAAGATCCATACGATGCTCGAGGCCACCGACCCGGACACCGGGGAGCGGTACCGGATCGACGAACCCGAGCTGCTGCTGTGGGTGCACTGCGCGGAGATCGACTCCTATCTGCACGTGCTGCGCCGGTCAGGGTTCCGTCTCACGGACGCGCAGGCCGACCGCTACATTGGTGAACACCGCGTCAGCGCCCGGCTGGTGGGCCTTGACCCGGCCGACGCACCGGCGAATCAGGCGGAGTTGGCGGCCTACTTCGAGAAGGTGCTGCCGGAACTGGCGGCGGGGCCCGAGGCGCGCGAGGTGGACGACTTCCTGATGCGTCCGCCGACCCACCCGTTGCTCCTCCCGGCGCGCGCACTGCTGTGGCGGCGCGTGGCGCATCTGGCGTACGCCTCTCTGCCGCCGTACGCCCACGCGTTGTACGGCAGGGCGGCCCCGCCGACCGCCGCGGTGACACGGCGCCTGCGTGTCACGGGCACCTTGCTGCGCTGTATTCCCGCACGTCTGCGCTGGCAACTCCCGCCCAAACACATTGTGCGCGCCATGTCACGGCTCGGCCCCGGCTCGCGCCCTGCGCCATACAAAGTCGGCAGATAGGTCGCCATACTGGACGGGCCGGGGGAGGGCGCGGGGCTGAGCAGCGACGGGGGCGATCGCACGAGATGGCGGAGACCAGGCTGATCCAGAGCCGGTACCGACTGCTCGATCTGATCGGGCGTGGCGGCATGGGCGAGGTGTGGCGGGCGCGCGACGAGTCGCTGGGCCGGCAGGTGGCGGTCAAGTGCCTCAAGCCGCTCGGCCCGCACCACGATCAGTCCTTCACCCGTGTTCTGCGGGAGAGGTTTCGGCGCGAGGCCCGGGTGGCCGCCGCCCTCCAGCACCGCGGGGTGACCGTCGTGCACGACTTCGGCGAGGCCGACGGCGTGCTGTATCTGGTGATGGAGCTGCTGGAAGGCCGCAATCTGAGTCAGCTCCTGGAGGACAACAAACAGCATCCGTTGCCGGTCGCCGATGTCGTCGAGATCGGCGACCAGGTCGCCGCCGCGCTCGCGTACACCCATCAACAGGGCATTGTGCACCGGGACCTGAAGCCCGCGAACATCATGCGACTCGCCGACGGCACGGTGAAGATCTGCGACTTCGGGATCGCCCGGCTCGGCCACGACATCGGCTTCACGGCACGGCTGACCGGCACCGGAATCGCGATGGGCACCCCGCACTACATGTCGCCGGAGCAGATCAGCGGCGCCCATGTCGACCAGCGCAGCGACCTGTACTCCTTCGGATGTGTGCTCTACGAAATCGCCACCGGGGCCCCGCCGTTCGACCTCGACGACGCCTGGGCCGTCCTCGTCGGCCACCGCGACACGCCGCCCGCACCGCCCCGCAGCCACCGGGCCGAACTCCCCGAGTACGTCGAGAAGATCATCCTGGACCTGCTCGCCAAACGGCCCGAACAGCGCCCGCAGGACGCACGTGAACTCGGCCGCCGTATCAGTGCGGGCCGCACCACCCCGGTGTACGTGCCAACCGTCGTGACCCCGGCCCTGCGGCGCCCCGCCGCGGAGCAGGGTCCCTTGGCGCCCTCGGCGCAGTCCCGCCCCGAACAGCCGCCGTCCCGCGAACCCCGGCTTCCGTCCTGGACTCGGGGTATGACCACCGGCCACAAGGCGACCGGCGCCGGCCTGCGCACCACGCCGCCGGACGCGGCCGCGGGCCTCACCGGAGAGTGGATCGCCCGCCCTTCCACGGCCCTCGCACGCGAGTCCGTGCGAAGCGAACGGCCCACCCCCTCACCGGAGTTGATCACCACGTTGGCGGGGCGGCACAACGCCGGTCTGAGCCTGGGGCGGCTCGGTCGCTGGACCGAGGCGGGCGAGGTGCACCGCGCGGTCGCCGCCGAACGGGAACACGCCCTCGGGCCCGACCACCCGGACACCCTCGCCAGCCGCTACGAGGTCGGCTTCACGCTCAGCCGCACCGGACGGCCCGCCGAGGCGCTGCGCGAGTACGCCCATGTCGCCCGGGGCAGGGAGCGGGTGCTCGGCGCCGATCATCCCGACACGCTGGCCGCCAGACAGGAAATGGCGTACGTACTGGGCCAGTTGGGCCGTCACTTCGAGGCGCATCAGACCTATACGTCCGTGCTCGGTGCCCGGGAGCGCGCGATGGGACCCGACCATCCCGACACCCTGCGCTGCCGCCACAACCTCGCTTTCAACCTGAGCAGGCTCGGGCGTCTGGAGGACTCGTACCGGATGGCGAGCGAGGTCGCCGCCGCCCGCGCCCGGGTGCTCGGCCCGGCCCACCCCGACACGCTCGTCACCCGGTACGAAGTCGCCTACGCGCTCGGCCAGTTGGGGCGCTGGCCCGAGGCCCTGCACACCTATCAGGAGGTTGCCGAGGCCCGTGCGCAGGCGCTGGGCCCGGACCACCCGGACACGCTCGCCGCCCGCTACGAGGTCGGCATCAGCCTCGGCCGGCTCGGCCGCAGCGCGCAGGCGCTGGAGCTGTACCGCGACCTGATCGACGACCGCACCCGGGTGCACGGCCCCGCGCACCCCGAAACGCTGCGCGCCCGGCACGGCCTCGGGGTGAACCTCGGCCGCATGGGCCGCTGGGAAGAGGCCCTCGCCGAGTCCCGCGACGTCTGCGCCATCCGCGAGCGCGTCCTCGGCGCCGACCACCCGGACACCCTCGTCAGCCGCCGCGAGATCGCCGTCGGCCTCGGCTGGCTCGGCCGCTGGGCCGACGCGCTCATCGAGTACCGCCGCGTCGCCACCGCCCGCGAGCGGGTCCTCGGCGCCGATCATCCCGACGCCCTCGCCAGCCGGAACGACGAGGCCCACTGCCTGGAGCAGCTGGGTCGTGGCCAGGAGGCTGTCGAGCTGTATCGGCGGGTGGCGGCGTTGCGGCAGCAGCGGGCGGCCGGGGGACATTGAGCGGGGGATGGGGTTTCGCGCGCTCCGCCCCGCCCGTTCCGCATCTGGAGGCTTCGCCCCCAGGCCCCCGTCGGCCCGCACGGCCTCGTCCGCAAACGCCGGACGGGCTGGAATTCGCCGACCCCGGCCGGTAGGCGCGGACGCGCCCCATACGGCCGCCCGCCGCCTGCCGCGCACCCCTGGCCGACGTAGATCATCACGTGCTACGAAGAACCATGCCTGCACACGAGGGATACGACGCCGTGATCGTCGGCGGGGGCCACAACGGACTGGTCGCCGCCGCCTACCTGGCCCGGGCCGGCCGGTCCGTACTGGTGTTGGAGCGACTGGGGACCACCGGGGGCGCCGCCGTGTCCACCCGGCCGTTCGCCGGGGTCAACGCGCGCCTGTCGCGCTACTCGTACCTGGTGAGCCTGCTGCCCCGGAAGATCGTCCGGGATCTGAGCCTCGACTTCCGGGTCCGTGGGCGCACCGTCTCGTCGTACACGCCCGTCGAGCGCGACGGCCGGCCCACCGGACTGCTCGTCGGCGGCGGCGAGCGGCGCACCCGTGAGGCGTTCTCCCGGCTGACCGGCTCGGACCGCGAGTACGAAGCCTGGCAGCGCTTCTACGGGATGACCGGCCGTGTCGCCCAGCGGGTGTTCCCGACGCTCATCGAGCCGCTCCCGACGCGCGACGAGCTGCGCGGCCGCGTCGATGACGAGGACGCCTGGCGGATGCTCTTCGAGGAGCCGGTCGGCACCGCCGTCGAGGAGTACTTCGCCGATGATCTCGTACGCGGGGTCGTCCTGACGGACGCCCTCATCGGGACCTTCGCCGACGCCCACGACTCCTCGCTGCGGCAGAACCGCTGCTTCCTCTACCACGTGATCGGTGGCGGCACCGGCGCCTGGGACGTGCCGGTCGGCGGCATGGGCGCTCTCACCGACGCGATCGCCGCGGCGGCGCGCAGCGCGGGCGCCGTCATCGCCACCGGCCACGAGGTGCTGCGGATCGAGACGGACGGCGAGGCCGCCGAGGTCACCTACCGGACCGCGGACGGGGAAGGCGTCGTCGCGGCCCGGCACGTCCTCGTCAACGCCTCGCCGCAGGAGCTCGCGCACCTCACCGGCGACGAGCCGCCCACCCCCGCCGAGGGCGCGCAGCTCAAGGTGAACATGCTGCTCAAGCGGCTGCCGAGGCTGCGCGACACCTCCGTCGACCCGCGCGAGGCGTTCTCCGGGACCTTCCACATCGCCGAGGGCTACGAACAGTTGGCGCAAGCCCACGCCCAGGCCGCGTCCGGGGAGCTGCCCACCGCGCCGCCTTCCGAGATCTACTGCCACTCGCTCACCGACCCGAGCATCCTGGGCCAGGACCTGGTCGAGCAGGGCTACCAGACCCTCACCCTCTTCGGCCTGCACACACCCGCCCGGCTGTTCGAGCGCGACAACGACGCCGTACGGGAAGAGCTGCTGAAGTCGACCCTGGCGCAGCTGGACGCCCATCTGGCCGAACCGCTCGCCGACTGCCTCGCGACCGATGCGGACGGCCGCCCGTGCATCGAGGCGAAGACCCCGCTCGACCTGGAGCGCGACCTGCGGTTGCCCGGCGGCAACATCTTCCACCGCGACCTCGCCTTCCCGTACGCGCAGGAGGGGACGGGCCGCTGGGGCGTCGAGACCCGGCACGCGAACGTGCTGCTGTGCGGGGCGGGAGCGGTACGAGGCGGCGGGGTGAGCGGGGTGCCCGGCCACAACGCGGCGATGGCCGTACTGGAGGACAAGGCCTAGTGCCGCGTCAGCCAAGGTTTGCCCGGGGCGAACCGTGGCTGACGCGGCACTAGCGGCCTTCGACCTCGCGGTGCGGCCGCTCGAAGGTGACGAGGGCGACGCCGCCACCGACGACCCTGGAATCGGTCAGAGGACGCAGGCGCACGTCCGCGAACTCGCCCTCGCGGGAGGGCCGGACGGCGGCGACCCCCCTTCGCGCCTTCAGTCCCGGGACGCCGCCCAGCCCACCGACTCGATCCGCGCCGCGTCGGCGGGCCGTGCCTCGTCGAAGGCGACCCGGTCCCCGGCCTCGACCCGCAGCCCGTCGACGTACACGCCACGGCCGACGTACAGCCGATCGGTCGTGTACCGCCAGCGCAGCGCGAGCCGCGGCGCCCGGGGCAGATCCGCAGTGAGCCGGTGCCATTCCCGCCCCGACCAGCCGGTGGCCGTACCGGCCGGGTGTTCCTCCCGGTCCTCGCCCGGCAGCACCGTTGTGAAGGGGACCGGTTGCCAGGTCGTCGCGTCATCGGTCGAGGCTTCCAGGAAGAGGAGGTCCGACTGGGGTTCGGTGTCCCACCACAGAGCGCAGTGCATGCGCGCGGGGCCCGCCGTGGTGTCGAGCGCGGGCAGCGTCAGTGTCGCCGTCGCCGCGCTCGCCATTGAGGAGAACCAGGACGTACGGCCGCGCGCGGGACGCACCGGTACGGCCCGCGCCAGATTGTTCGCGGTGGCGACCCGGGGAGCGGAGCCGGATCGCCAACCGCGCACCGGATGGACGGAGTTGCCGAGGACGATCAGGAAGGAGTCGGTCGTCGGGTCGAGGACGAGCGAGGTGCCGGTGAAGCCGGTGTGGCCCGCGGTGCGCGGCGTGGCCATCGCGCCCATGTACCAGTGCTGGTAGAGCTCGAAGCCGAGGCCGTGCTCGTCGCCGGGGAAGGAGGTGTTGAAGTCGGTGAACATCAGGTCCACCGTCTCCGGTTTCAGGATGCGCGCTTTGCCGTACGCGCCGCCGTTCAGCAGCGTACGGCCGAGGATCGCGAGATCCCACGCGCAGGAGAAGACGCCCGCGTGGCCCGCCACCCCGCCCAGGGAGTACGCGTTCTCGTCGTGCACCTCGCCCCACACGAGTCCGCGGTTCAGCCCCGACCAGGGCAGCCGGGCGTCCTCGGTGGCGGCGATCTTCGGCTTCCAAGAGGCGGGCGGGTTGTAGCAGGTGCGGCGCATGCCGAGCGGCGCGGTGATCTCGTCGTGGAGGAGTGTGTCGAGGCTGCGGCCGGTGATCTTCTCCAGGACCAGCTGGAGCGAGATCAGATTCAGATCCGAGTAGAGGTACTTGGTGCCGGGCGGGTTGAGCGGTGCCTCGTCCCAGATGAGCTGGAGCTTTCCCTCCCGGGTCGGCGCGGTGTAGAGCGGGATCCAGGCGCGGAACCCCGAGGTGTGGGTGAGGAGTTGACGGATCGTGATGTCCTGTTTGCCGCCGCCGGCGAACTCCGGGAGGTACGAGGCGACCGTGGCCTCCAGCTCCAGGGCGCCGCGCTCCATCTGCTGCACGGCGAGGATCGAGGTGAACAGCTTCGAGACGGAGGCGAGGTCGTAGACGGTGTCCTCGGCGGCCGCGATCTGCTGGTCGGCCGGGAACTCGATGCCGGTGTCCGTCTTCTCGTCGTACGCCGAGTAGCGCACCGCCATGCCGATCGGCTGATGCAGGGCCACGGTACCGCCGCGTCCGGCGAGGAGCACGGCGCCCGCGTACCAGGGGTGCTTGGGGGAGGGACCGAGGAACGCCTCGGCGTCGGCGACCAGTTGGCGCAGGTGCTCCGGCAGCAGGCCCGCTCGCTCGGGCGTACCGTGGCGCAGCGTCGGGCAGCCGGCCGCGTCCGACGCCTCCGCCGGGCCTGCCGGGAAGGGCGCGATGGCCAGGGCTCCGCCCACGGCCAGTACCCTTCGGCCCCATTGACGACGGGTCAGCCCGCCGTCCGCTCTGTCCTTCGCACCTTCGGTCATCGAGGAGCCTCCCGCCGCGCCGCCTGAAAGTATCTTTCCCGGTTCGCCTTGCGGAGTGAAACTTTCCTGTCAGGCGCTGGTGTGTCAAGACTCCCCCGGTGGCTTGAAGCAATCTGACGGAGCATCAGAAAACCCCTTCCCTCGTCCGGAGGACTGCGGCATCCTGCGGCCATGCAGACGGAGCTGAGCAAGAAACTGGGAGTCGAGCACGCCATCTTCGGCTTCACGCCGTTTCCCGCTGTCGCCGCGGCCATCAGCCGCGCGGGCGGATTCGGTGTGCTCGGCGCGGTCCGCTACACCGCACCCGAAGACCTCAAGCGCGACCTCGACTGGATCGAGGCGAACGTCGACGGCAGGCCCTACGGGCTGGATGTCGTGATGCCCGCCAAGAAGGTCGAAGGCGTCACGGAAGCCGATGTCGAGGCGATGATCCCGGAGGGGCACCGGCAATACGTCAAGGACACCCTCGCGAAATACGGCGTGCCCGAACTCGCCGAGGGAGAGGCGTCCGGATGGCGGATCACGGGATGGATGGAGCAGGTCGCCCGGACCCAGCTCGACGTCGCCTTCGACTATCCGATCAAACTGCTCGCCAACGCGCTGGGCTCACCGCCCGTCGACGTGGTGGACCGCGCCCACGACAAGGGCGTACTGGTCGCCGCGCTCGCGGGCAGCGCCCGGCACGCGCGCAAGCACGCCGAGGCCGGCATCGACATCGTCGTCGCCCAGGGCTACGAGGCGGGCGGGCACACCGGGGAGATCGCCTCGATGGTGCTCACCCCCGAAGTCGTGGACGCCGTCGACCCGTTGCCCGTACTGGCGGCAGGGGGCATCGGCAGCGGACAGCAGGTGGCCGCCGCGCTCAGTCTCGGCGCCCAAGGTGTGTGGCTGGGCTCCCTATGGCTGACCGTCACCGAGGCCGAGATGCACTCACGTGCCGTGACGCGGAAGCTGCTCGCTGCGGGATCCGGCGACACCGTCCGCTCCCGCGCCCTGACGGGCAAGCCGGCGCGCCAGCTGCGCACCGAGTGGACCGACGCGTGGGACGACCCGAACGGACCCGGCACGCTCCCCATGCCGCTCCAGGGCCTGCTCGTGGCCGAGGCGCTCTCGCGCATCCAGAAGTACGAGGCGGAGCCACTGCTCGGTACTCCCGTCGGGCAGATCGTCGGCCGGATGAACAGCGAACGCAGTGTCCAGTCCGTCTTCGACGATCTGACGCGGGGCTTCGAACGGGCCGTCGATCGCATCATCCGCATCGCGGGAAGGAGCGCCCGGTCGTGAGCACACCGCCGAACGGTTTTTGGGCCCAGGCCGCCGCCGAGCCCGGGCGCATCGCGCTCATCACACCCGGAGGAGAGGAGTGGACTGCGGGCCGGCTGCACGCCGCGGCCAACCAACTCGTCCACGGACTGCGCGCCGCGGGCCTCGAACGAGGCGACGCCTTCGCGGTCGTCCTGCCCAATGGCGTCGAGTTCTTCGTCGCCTACCTCGCCGCCTCGCAGGCGGGCCTCTACCTCGTCCCCGTCAACCACCACCTCGTCGGCCCCGAGATCGCCTGGATCGTCTCCGACTCGGGTGCGAAGGTCCTCGTCGCCCACGAGCGGTTCGCGGACGCCGCCCGGCACGCCGCCGACGAGGCGAAGCTCCCGGCCACGCATCGCTACGCGGTCGGATCGGTCGAGGGCTTCCGACCGTACGCCGAACTCCTCGACGGGCAGCCCGAGTCGGCGCCCGCGGACCGGACCCTCGGCTGGGTCATGAACTACACCTCGGGTACCACGGGGCGCCCCCGCGGCATCCGGCGCCCGCTGCCCGGCAAGCTCCCCGAGGAGTCGTACCTCGGTGGCTTCCTGGGTATCTTCGGCATCAAGCCCTACGACGACAATGTGCACCTGGTCTGCTCGCCGCTCTACCACACCGCCGTGCTGCAATTCGCGGGCGCGTCCCTGCACATCGGCCATCGTCTGGTGCTGATGGACAAGTGGACGCCCGAGGAGATGCTTCGTGTCATCGACGTCCACAAGTGCACGCACACCCATATGGTCCCAACCCAGTTCCACCGTCTGCTGGCGCTTCCCGACGAGGTGAGGGCACGCTACGACGTGTCGTCCATGCGGCATGCCATCCACGGCGCCGCCCCGTGCCCGGACCATGTGAAACGAGCCATGATCGAGTGGTGGGGCCACAGTGTGGAGGAGTACTACGCGGCAAGTGAGGGCGGTGGCGCCTTCGCGACCGCCGGGGACTGGCTGAAGAAGCCCGGCACGGTCGGCAAGGCGTGGCCCATCAGCGAACTCGCCGTCTTCGACGACGACGGCAACCGGCTGCCGCCGGGTGAACTCGGCACCGTCTACATGAAGATGAGCACCGGCGGATTCTCCTACCACAAGGACGAGGCCAAGACGAACAAGAACCGCATCGGCGCCTTCTTCACCGTCGGAGACCTCGGCTACCTCGACGAGGACGGCTATCTCTTCCTTCGTGACCGCAAGATCGACATGATCATCTCGGGCGGGGTCAACATCTACCCGGCCGAGATCGAGGCCGCGCTGCTCACCCACCCCGCCGTCGCCGACGCCGCCGCCTTCGGTATCCCGCACGACGACTGGGGCGAGGAGGTCAAGGCCGTCGTCGAGCCCGCCCCCGGCCATGAACCGGGCCCGGCACTCGCCGCCGCCATCCTGGACCACTGCGAGCGACGGCTCGCCGGGTACAAGCGCCCCAAGAGCCTCGACTTCATCGAGGTCATGCCGCGCGATCCGAACGGGAAGCTGTACAAGCGGCGGCTGCGGGATCCGTACTGGGAGGGCCGCACACGGGCGGTGTGACACCGGCCCACTTCTGTGGTGGAGGTCATTCATGCCCTGCACCATTGAGACGGACTCGCCTGTTCCGATGCCGAAACGCCCCCGGGAGCCACCGGGCGCGACAAGTTCCCCCTCTCCGGCACAGAACACGCCACGAGAGGCGAATCGACGGCATCTACGCGGTTCTCAGCCCCGACAAGCTGGGCCACATGACGCTGTGAAATGTGGGGGCGCGGCGCCCGTACACCGCGCCTCCTGCGGTCAGCGGTGGTCGCTGACGTGGATCACCCGCAGCCCCGGAGAGGACATGATGTCCTTCTCGCAGAACCGTGACGTCACCCACCGCTCGCCCGAGAACAGCCGCGTCTGGTCGCTGTAGTGCGGCGAGTTCGGGTTCGACGACTGGGAGTACGTCAGGAGGGTGCGCGCCACCGGACGGCGGCTGCCGTCCCACCCGACCGGTCGAAGAGCAGCGCGCCCCGGCTGTCGGCGTTCATGCTGTGGTCCCATGCCCCCAGCACACCGCATGCCTCGGTCACGTCAACGGCCTTGCCATCACTGCCCGTTGCGGTGCCGCCCGGAGTGCGGCACACGCACGAGCCGTGTCGTCCGCGATGAGATCACCCGCGGGCACCCGGTTCGCGAACTGCTGCTCCACGTCGTCCCGGTGTCCTCCTCGATGTCGTCCCCACGCCGTCCCGGCGTCCTCCATGACCTGGTTCCTGCGTCCTGCTTGACCTCCCCGCGCCGCGGACCGAGGATCATGTGTCATGACGCCTGGACACGGGAGCACGGTTGACGGGGTGCTGCGGCGCAGCGCCCGGCGCACCCCGGCGCGCGTCGCGGTCGACTACCGCGAGCGCTCGTGGACCTACGCGGAACTCGACGAGGCCGTCTCCCGTGCCGCGAGCGTGCTCCTGGACCAGGGGCTCGCCCCCGGCGACCGGGTCGGCGCCTACGGCCACAACTCGGACGCGTACCTGATCGGCTTCCTCGCCTGCGCCCGCGCGGGACTGGTGCACGTGCCGGTCAACCAGAACCTGACCGGCGACGACCTCGCGTACATCGTCGACCAGTCCGGGAGCGCGTTGGTTCTGACCGACCCCGGACTGGCCGGTCAACTCCCGGACGGCGTACGTACGTTGCCGCTGCACGACGCCGACGACTCGCTGCTCGCCCGGCTGGACACGGCCCCTCCGTACGACGGCGCCGAGCCGCGCGGCGACACACTGGTGCAGTTGCTCTACACGTCGGGCACGACCGCCCTGCCCAAGGGCGCGATGATGACGCACCGCGCCCTGGTGCACGAGTACCTGAGCGCGATCACCGCCCTCGACCTGAGCGCGGGAGACCGGCCCGTGCACTCGCTGCCGCTGTACCACTCGGCACAGATGCACGTGTTCCTGCTCCCGTATCTCGCGGTCGGCGCGTCGAACGTCATCCTCGACTCGCCCGATGCCGACCAGCTCTTCGACCTGATCGAGGCCGACCGCGCCGACAGCCTCTTCGCCCCGCCCACCGTGTGGATCGGCCTGTCGAACCGTCCCGACTTCGCGACCCGCGACCTGAGCGGGCTGCGCAAGGCGTACTACGGCGCGTCGATCATGCCGGTGCCCGTCCTGGAGCGGCTCCGCGAAAGGCTGCCGAAGCTGGCCTTCTACAACTGCTTCGGCCAGAGCGAGATCGGCCCCCTGGCCACGGTCCTCGGACCCGACGAGCACAAGGGGCGGATGGACTCCTGCGGCCGCCCGGTCCTCTTCGTGGACGCTCGAGTGGTCGACGAGAACGGCAAGGACGTGCCGGACGGCACACCCGGTGAAGTCGTCTACCGCTCACCGCAGTTGTGCGAGGGCTACTGGGACAAGCCCGAGGAGACGGCCGAGGCCTTCCGCGACGGCTGGTTCCACTCCGGGGACCTCGCCGTGCGGGACGCCGACGGGTACTTCACCGTCGTCGACCGGGTGAAGGACGTCATCAACTCCGGTGGCGTACTGGTCGCTTCACGCCAGGTCGAGGACGCCTTCTACACACACGACCAGGTCGCCGAAGTGGCCGTGATCGGCCTCCCCGACGAGCGCTGGATCGAGGCCGTCACCGCCGTCGTCGTCCCCCGCGGCGAGGTCACCGAGGACGAACTCATCGCCCACGCCCGCGAGAAGCTCGCCCACTTCAAGGCGCCCAAGCGGGTCCTGTTCGTGGACGAACTGCCGCGCAATGCGAGCGGGAAGATCCTCAAGCGGGAGCTGCGGGACCGGTTCTCGGACAGGTCTCCGGACCCCTCTTCCCACTCCTCTTCGGGCTCTACTGCGGATATCTGAACAGCACGGTCGCGTAAGCGAGTCCGGGGCCCACCGCGAGCACGACACCCCAATTTCCCGGCTCAAAAGGGTCGGCCCGGTGTCACGCAGGCGTGCAGCACGGTGACGGAGGCCATGTTGCCGCAGTGGGCCGGCACGTTGCGCGCATGATGCAGCGCCGGCCCTTCGAGACCCGGTCCGAGGGCCATCGCGTCGAGCATCTTCGCGCTGCCGGCGTGGCAGACGCAGGTGGCGAAGTCCGGCACCTTCGGGCCGTACCTGGCGAGCAGTGTGTCGACCGGGCCCTTCACCGAGGCCGCCCTGCCGACCTCAACGCGGACGCAGATCCACGATCCGCTTGATCTTCCCCACCGACCGTTCGAGCGACTCCGGTTCGACGATCTCGACCGTGACGGAGACGCCGATGCCGTCCTTCACGGCCGCCGTGATGGCCTGTGCGGCCGCCTCGCGGAGCTCGGGAGTGGCGCCGGGCCGCGCTTCGGCCCGCACGGTGAGTGCGTCGAGGCGGCCCTCACGGGTCAGACGCAGTTGGAAGTGCGGCGCGACTCCCGGTGTGCGCAGCACGATCTCCTCGATCTGCGTCGGGAAGAGATTGACCCCCCGCAGGATCACCATGTCGTCGCTGCGGCCGGTGATCTTCTCCATCCGGCGGAAGACGCGTGCCGTGCCGGGCAGCAGGCGCGTCAGGTCCCGTGTCCGGTATCGGATGACGGGCATCGCCTCCTTGGTGAGGGAGGTGAAGACCAGCTCGCCCTCCTCGCCGTCCGGCAGCACCTCGCCGGTGATCGGGTCGACGATCTCCGGATAGAAGTGGTCCTCCCAGATGTGCAGCCCGTCCTTCGTCTCCACGCACTCCTGGGCGACACCCGGGCCGATCACCTCGGACAGGCCGTAGATGTCCACCGCGTCGATCGCGAACCGCTCCTCGATCTCTCGCCGCATCTCCTCGGTCCAGGGCTCGGCCCCGAATATCCCCACGCGCAGGGAAGTGCCGCGCGGGTCGACGCCCTGCCGCTCGAACTCGTCGAGCAGCGTCAGCATGTACGAGGGGGTCACCATGATGATCTCGGGCTTCAGATCCTGGATCAGCTGGACCTGACGGGCCGTCATGCCTCCGGAGGCGGGGATCACCGTACAGCCGAGCCGTTCGGCGCCGTAATGTGCGCCGAGCCCGCCGGTGAACAGCCCGTAGCCGTACGCCACATGGACCTTGTCACCCGTGCGCCCGCCCGCCGCACGGATCGAGCGGGCCACCATGTCGGCCCACATGGAAAGGTCGTTCTCCGTGTAGCCGACGACCGTGGGGCGGCCGGTCGTACCACTCGATGCGTGGATGCGCCGGATCCGGTCCTGGGGTACGGCGAACATTCCGTACGGGTAGTTCTCGCGCAGGTCGGCCTTGACCGTGAACGGGAATCGCGCCAGGTCGGCGAGCGCACGGCAGTCGTCCGGGCGCACCCCCGCCTTGTCGAACGACTCCCGGTAGAACGGCACGTTCTCGTACGCATGCCGCAGCGACGCCCGCAGCCGCTCCAACTGGAGTTCCCGCAGTCCGTCCGCGTCGAGCCGCTCTCCGGCGTCGAGCAGGTCCTTGGGGTCCGTGGATTCCGTCATAGGGACTTCTCCCTCACCAACCGCACCATTACGGGCGACCGATCATTCGGTCGCGCTGTTCGGGATCAGTAATTCAGGTGTCATGGCTCAGTGCAAGAGGTCGCCGGCAAACTTGGTGGACAAAGATCGGGTGAGCGGCAGACTGGCGCGATGACCGGATCAGATCCCAAGGCGGACCTCCACCTCTACCTGCAGGATGCGCGCGATGCCCTGCTGTGGAAGCTGGAGGGGCTGACCGAATACGACCTTCGCCGCCCCATGACCCCGACCGGTACCAATCTGCTGGGGCTGGTCAAGCACGCGGCCGGTGCCGAGGCGATGTACTTCGGCGCGACCTACGGGCGGCCGTTCGGCGGGCCGCCGCTCTGGATCGCGGGCGATGCCGAGCCGAACTCGGACCTGTGGGCGACGGCCGACGAGACGAGTGAGGAGATCGTCGCGCTGTATCGCCGGGCGTGCGCCCACTCGGACGTGACGATCGACTCGCTGCCGCTCGACGCGGTCGGGCGTGTGGCATGGGGGGAGCGGATGGAGGTGACGCTCCACCGAAGCCTCGTCCATATGATCGCCGAGACCGATCGGTACGCGGGGCACGCCGACATCGTCCGGGAACTCATCGACGGTGTCGCGGGACTGCGGAAGGGCGGCGACAACATGGCGCCCGGGGACTCGGCGTGGTGGGAGAACCATCGCGACCGGCTGGAGCGGCTGGCCGAGGAAGCCGGGCGACGCGGGTAGCTCGGGAGGCCCCCGACCGGTGCCAGGCCCCGAGGCGCTTTCCAGGGCGGGGCCGGGCGGTTGCGCCCCCCTTCGTGCAGACCCACGCCCTGCACGCCTGCCTGTGCCGGCGCACCGCCGGCGCCCGCCATCGCGACGTCGTGGCCGCCGAGCGCAAGGAACGGGCCGGCATCCGTAGAGAGAGAGGGGGCGTCCGCTGAGGCGGACGCCCCCCAAGACCGCAGCCTGACCGCACAGCCCAACAGGTGGCCGGCTCAGCCCCGACGCCGCCCGGCAACCAGTCCGCTCAGGGACGCTGTCACGACCGCTCCGAACAGCAACCAGCCCCACGGCAGCGCAATGGCTGACCGGTTGGAGAACATCCTGTACGCGAAAGTCCCAAGGCCTCCGCCCAGGAAGAAGGCCGCACCGCCGCGCAGCGCAAACCACCACCTGGACCGATCTGTCTCTGACGTCATGGCGGGCATTATCCGCGCACGTCGGCAGGCCGCGAGCAGCGGGGAGCCGATCGCCGCGCCGAGGGGGGAGCCGATCCCCGTGCCAATCCTGCGGGCCTGTGCGGTCACAGCACTAGCGCACCAGGCAGGGGCGCTTGGCGTCGAACTCCCAGCCCGGGACGAGGTACCGCATCCCGAGCGCGTCGTCCCGGGCGCCCAGGGCCTTCTCGCGGTAGAGCTCGTGCGCCGCGAGGAGGCGGTCCATGTCGAGCTGGATTCCCAGGCCGGGGGCGTCGGGGACAGCGATCTCGCCGTCGACGATGCGCGGCGGGGCAGTGGTGAGCCGCTCCAGGCCCTCCTGCCAGATCCAGTGCGTGTCCAGGGCGTTGTACTCGCCCGGGGCTGCCGCTCCGCAGTGCGTGACCATGGCGAGCGAGATGTCGAAGTGGTTGTTCGAGTGGCAGCCCCAGGTCAGGCCCATGGCGTTGCAGAGCTGGGCCACGCGCACCGAGCCCTGCATCGTCCAGAAGTGCGGGTCGGCCAACGGGATGGAGACCGACTGCAGGGCCAGGGCGTGGGTCAGCTGCCGCCAGTCGGTGGCGATCATGTTGGTCGCGGTCGGCAGTCCCGTGGCGCGCCGGAACTCGGCCAGGATCTCGCGCCCGGAGTAGCCGCCCTCGGCTCCGCAGGGGTCCTCCGCGTAGGCGAGTGTGCCGACCAGGGGCGTACACAGCTCGATGGCCTCGCGCAGCGACCAGGCGCCGTTGGGGTCGAGGGTGATCCGGGCCTCGGGGAAGCGGTCCTTGAGCGCGCGGACGGCCTTCACTTCCTCGGCGCCCTGCAGGACACCGCCCTTGAGCTTGAAGTCCCGGAAGCCGTAGAGGTCGTAGGCCGCCTCGGCCTGCCGCACGATCGCCTCGGGCGACAGGGCCTCCTCGTGCCGGATGCGGTACCAGTCCACGTCCGCGTCGGGTTCACGGACGTACTCGAGGTCGGTGCGGTCGGGGTCGCCGACGTAGAAGAGGTAGCCCAACACCCTTACGGTGGACCGCTGTTGACCGTCGCCGAGGAGCGTCGCGACCGGCACGTCGAGGTGCTGCCCCAGCAGGTCGAGGAGCGCCGATTCGACGGCGGTGACCGCGTGGACGGTGGTCCGCAGGTCGAAGGTCTGCGCACCGCGTCCACCGGCGTCACGGTCGGCGAAGCGGTTCCCGATCTCGCGCAGGACGCGCTTGTAGTCGCCCAGCTTCGCGCCGACGACGAGGGACTCGGCGTCCCGCAGTGTCCGGGTGATCTTCTCCCCGCCGGGGACTTCGCCGAGACCGGTACGGCCCTCGGAGTCCTTGAGGACGACGATGTTGCGGGTGAAGTAGGGGCCGTGCGCGCCCGAGAGGTTCAGCTCCATGCAGTCCCGGCCGGCGACGGGAAAGACGGAGAAGTCGGTGACGGTCGGCTGCTTGTTCCTGCTCGTACTCATGCTCGTGTTCATGCTCATCGAAGTCCTTGTGTACAGGGGTGACGCGGGCGCGGTGATCAGAGGCTGAGGACGTCGAGGGCCCACTCGACAGCCAGGACGCCGCCCAGGCCGAGGATCGCGAGCACCGTCGTATAGCTGGTGCGGACCTTGATCGCGTCGATGACCGACAGGTTGAAGTACTCCTTGAACAGCCAGAATCCGGGATCGTTGACGTGCGAGAAGGCGATGGAGCCGCAGGAGACGGCGAGCACCATCATCTCGGGATGGACCCCGCTGCCCGCCAACAGCGGCAGCACCACGCCGGAGGCCGTGACGACGGCGACGGTCGCCGAGCCGAGCGCGATGCGGAGGATGACCGCGATGAGCCAGGCCAGGATGATCGGCGAGATGGACCAGCTGTCGGTGGCGTCCTTGATGTAGTCGGATATCCCGCCTTCGACGAGGACGTTCTTGAACGCGCCTCCAGCGCCGATCACCAGGAGGATCATCGCCATCGCCTGGGCCGCCGAGGTGCACGAGGCGCTGACCTCGTCGAGGCTCCGGCCGATCCGCGGTCCGAACGCCCAGATCGCCAGGAGCAGGGTCAGCAGCAGCGCGATCGGTGCCGAGCCGATGAAGGCGACGAAGTGCAGGGACGGGTTCTCGGCGGAGGTGGCCAGATCGGTCACCGCGGCCCCGGCAATCAGGACGACGGGAAAGAGGGCCACGCCCAGCGACCAGCCCAGGCCGGGCATCTCCTCGTCCGTGAACTCGCGCTCGCTGACCAGCCCCTTGGGGATGGCCGGGTTCATCGCTTTGATGAACGGCAGGCGCGGCCACACGAGCGCGATGAGCGCACCGACCGGTACGGCGATGAACAGGCCGTAGAACAGGGTCAGTCCGATGGACGCGTGGAAGGTCGAGGCCACGGCGGTGGGGCCGGGGTGCGGCGGCAGGAAGCTGTGCATGGTGGACAGGGCGATCGACATCGGCAGCCCGACCCAGAGCAGCCTCGCCCCGGTGACCCGGACCAGCGTGAACGCGATGGGCACGATGATGATGAAGGCGACCTCGTAGAACATGGTGACGCCGATGAGCATGGACGTGACCACCATGGCCACCTGGACCCAGCGGGGGCCGAAGGCGTCCAGGAGCTTCCCGGCTATGCGCTGCGCGGCGCCGGAGTCGCCCATGACACGGCCGACCATGGCGCCGAGCCCGATGGTGAGCATCGTGTCGCCGACCTGGCCGCCGATGCCCTCCGAGAGGACGTCCGGGATCTTCTCCAGCGGGATCCCGCGGACGACGCCGACGCCGACCGCCACGAGGAGGAGGGCGGCGAAGCCGTTCAGTCTCAGCTTGGTCATGAGGAGCAGCAGAATCAGAACGCTGATCCCGACTACGAGGAGAGGCATGGCAGTTCCCCTTTGAACTGTGGAGCGGGCAGCCGGAGTACACGTGAGGGGCGGCCCGGGTCCCGTCCGGGCCGTGTGGGGTCACCTGCGAGGTGGTCGCGCGTGGTGAGGTGGGGGGCGTACAGCTTTCGCCAGGCGCGGTGTCGTAGGGCCGTGGTCATGCGCGGTGTGGGGCGGTCCTCGCCTGGCGCGCGGGGTCGTACGGCCTTCGTCAGCCGAGGCGTCGTACGGCGCCGACCAGGTTCAGACCGTTGTCGAGGACCGTCTCCAGGTCGGCGAGGTCGGCCGGGCCGGGGTCGGTGAGCGGAGCGCGTACCGGACCGACGGGCAGGCCGCGCAGCCGGGCGGCGGCCTTGACCAGGGAGACGGCGTAGCCCGGCACCCGGTCGCGCAGCTCGACCAGCGGGACGTAGAAGTCGCGCAGGAGCTTGGTCGTGGTCGCTTCGTCGTCGTTGTGCAGCGCGGCGAAGAAGGCGTCGGCGATCTCGGGCGCGAAGGCGTGGACGGCCGACGAGTAGGCGGGGACGCCGATGGTGGCGTACGCGCGGGCCTGGATCTCGGCGGTGGCGGCGCCGTTGAAGAAGAGGAAACCGTCGGGGGCGGCGAGCGTGAGGCGCTGGAGCCGGTCGAGGTCGCTGTGCCCGTCCTTGAGGCCGACGACCGTGGGGATGTCCGCGATCCGACGCAGGCCGTCGGGGGTGAAGGCGACGGGGCCGCGCTGGTAGGCGATCAGCGGCAGCCGGGTGCCGGCGGCGATCCGGCGCAGTTGCTCGACCAGGCCGTCCTGCGGGGCCTCGACCAGATAGTGGGGCAGCACCAACGCGGCGTCCGCGCCCGCCTCCTCGGCGATCCGGGCGAACCGCACCGCCTGCGCCCAGCCGTAGCCGATACCGGCGACCACGGGCAGCCGCCCGCCGGCGATCTCGACCGTGGCCTCGACGACCGCGCGGTACTCGTCCTCGTCCAGCGCGCTGAACTCGCCGGTGCCACAGGCGGGGAACACCGCGCCCGGCGCGGTGGCCAACTGGGCGGTCAGGTAGGCCCGGTAGGACTCCAGGTCGAGTGCGCCGTCTTCCCGGAAGCTCGTGAGTGGGAAGGACAGCACCCCACCCGCCATGCCGTCCCGCAGCCGCTGGACCACGCCCTCGACCTCCGCGCTGAACCCTGTCATCAATCTCATCCCTATATGCAGATGGCGTCTACGTATGAGAATGGAGGCTAGGTTCGTGAACCCTGCGAGGTCAATGGGTGCGACGGCGCGGATTTACGATGGGGCCCATGCCGGAGAGCCCAGGGGTCCGTGAAGTGAAGTCGGCGGCCCGCACCGTCGCGCTGCTGGAACTGCTCGCCGACCGCGGCGACCGGCCCTCGCGCCTCGACGAACTCGCCGAGGAGCTGGGCGTGCCGCGCAGCAGCATGTACCAGCTGCTGCGGACCCTCGTCGACTGCGGCTGGGTGCGCACCGACACCACCGGTTCCCTCTACGGCATCGGGATCCGCGCGCTGCTCACGGGCACCAGCTATCTCGACAGCGACCGGTACGTGGGGATCGTCCGCCCGTACCTCGACGAGGCCTCGAACGCGCTTGGCGAGACCATCCACATGGCACGGCTCGACGGTCCGAACGTCGTCTACCTCGCGACCCGTGAGTCCCATGAGTATGCGCGCACCATCAGTCGCGTCGGCCGCCGGATCCCGGCCCACGCCGGCGCCCTCGGCAAGGCCCTCCTCGCCGAGCGCCCCGACGACGACCTCCCGCTGCCTCCCGATCCGCTGTCCGCCCTCACCGAGAACACCCACACGGACCGCACCACCCTGATCGCCGACCTCGCTGGGGTGCGCGAGCGCGGCTACTCCATCGACCGCGAGGAGACCGTGCCCGGCATCGCGGGCTTCGGCTTCGCCCTGCGCTACGACAGCCCGGCCACCGACGCCATCAGCTGCTCGGTGCCGGTGCACCGGCTCACCCGGGACCACGAGGGCCGCATCGTCTCTGTCATGCGGGAGATCCAGACCAAGATCGAAACACTCCTGCCGCCTGCCGCGGGCGCTCCTGACTGGCGCTGACTCCGGCAGGCTCGCGCCGACAGCGGGTGCGTCGCTGCCCGCTCTCTCGTACGGTCAGGGCCCCGGCTGAAGCGCGGCGGCGTCGTCCGGAACGAGGATTCCGCGCTCCAGCAGGACGTTCATCAGGGCGACGCCGAGTCGCCCCGCCAGGCGGTCGTAGCAGAGCCGGGCCCGCAGCAGCGCCCTCGCCCGCCGTCCGCATTCAGCGAACGCGCAGGCAATGTGCGGGCGATCAGGGCGAGTTGTTCGAGGGCGCGGTCGACATCGGGGGTTGCGAGGCGGTGGTAGCGGTGGCGGCGGTCGAGTTCGACGGTCACCAGGCGGGCCTCACACAGTCTGTTGAGAAGGCCGCTGGCCGTGGACCGGGCGACTTCGCCCCGGCCACAAGCGCGCTCGCGGGCAGCGCCCCGCCACCCGCGAGGGCCAAGAACATCCGGGCCCGCGACGGGTCGTCGACGGCCGCCGGGACATTCGGCACGCTGATCGCGACCCACCTGGTGGCGGGACTGTATCGGTCGGTGGTGGTGGCCGCTGCCGGCTTCCTCACGGCGGCAGCACTCGATGCGACCTTCGTCCGGCCAACCACCGGAAGCTCACGAGGTGTTCAGTGAGACGCCTCCGCCGCCACCGTCCGAGCCCACCGATAGTCCGCCTTCCCGCTCGGCGAGCGCTGGATGGTGTCCGTGATGACGAGTTGGCGGGGGATCTTGTAGCCCGCGAGGTGGGTGCGGCAGTGGCTCTGGATGTCCTCCAGGGACGGGTGGCCCGCGCCCTCGCGGAGCTGGACGACCGCGGCGACGTGGTTGCCCCACGTCTCGTCGGGCACCCCGGCGACCAAGGCGTCGTACACGTCCGGATGCGACTTGAGGGCCTGCTCGACCTCTTCCGGATAGACCTTCTCACCGCCGGTGTTGATGCACTGGGAGCCGCGGCCGAGGACGGTGACGATGCCCTCCTCGTCGACCGTGGCCATGTCGCCGAGGAGCACCCAGCGCTCGTCGCCCTTCTGGAAGAAGGTCTCGGCGGTCTTCTTGGGGTCGTTGTAGTAGCCGAGGGGTACATGGCCGCGTTGGGCGATGCGGCCGGGCTCGCCGACGGCGACCGGCTCGTACGTGACAGGATCCACCACCTGCGTACGGGAGTTGACGCGTACCCGGAAGCCGCGCGCCGGGCCCGAGTCGGCCGTCGCGGTGCCGTTGAAGCCCGACTCCGACGAGCCGAAGTTGTTCAGCAGCATCACGTTCGGGACCAGTGCCTGGAACTGCTCGCGCACCGTGTCCGACATGATCGCGCCGGAGGACGACACGCTGAACATCGAGGAGCAGTCGGTGCCCTTCATGGGCCCGTTCAGCGCGTCGATCAAGGGCCGCAGCATCGCGTCGCCGACCAGCGACACGCTCGTGACCTTCTCCTTCTCGATCGTCCGCAGGACTTCCTCGGGTACGAACTTGCGGTGGATCACGATGCGTTGGCCGAAGTTGAAGCCGATGAAAGCGGTGAGCGTCGAGGTGCCGTGCATCAGCGGGGGAGTGGGGAAGAAGGTGATCCCCTCCCCGCCGGACGCGACGCGTTCGGCGAGCTCCTGCGGCCTCTTGACCGGCTCGCCGGTGGGAGCGCCGCCGCCGAGGCCGGAGAAGAACAGGTCCTCCTGCCGCCACATCACGCCCTTCGGCATCCCCGTCGTGCCACCGGTGTAGATGATGAACTGGTCGTCCGCCGAGCGCGGCGGGAATCCCCGCTCGGGGGATGCGGCGGCCGCGGCGTCCATGAATTCCTCCGCGTCCAACGAGGCCGCACCGGGTGCGGGGGAGCCCACCCGTACGACATGCCGCAGCGCCGGAGCGTGCGGCAGCGCCGCCGCCACCCGGTCCGTGAACTCCGCGTCGAAGACCAGGGCCACCAGGTCCGCGTCCCGGTAAAGGTAGACCAACTCCTCTTCCACATAGCGGTAGTTCACGTTGACCGGCACGATCCGAGCCTTCAGGCAGCCCAGGACGGTCTGCAGGTACTCGACGCCGTTGTACAGGTGGAGTCCGAGGTGTTCGCCGGGGCGTATGCCGCTGTCGATCAGGTGGTGCGCGACGCGGTTCGCGGCCGCGTCCAGCTGGGCGTACGTCAGCCGGCGCTCCGCACCCGTGCCGGGATGGTCGATGTACACGAGCGCCTCGCGCCCCGGGACGACGTCGACGACCGACTCGAACAGGTCGGCAAGGTTGTACTCCACCGCTCCTCCTGATCCCGTACGTCCGTGGCTGCACTCGGCTCGACGGTCATCAGAGCAAAGCCGCATCCAACTGTGAAGGGTCCCGGCAGAAGAAATCTGACTGTCTGTCAGGAAACCCTTGTACTGGCTCCGCCCCTCCTGCAACCTGTTCTCGTTCCTGAGACGGGAGGACGGCAATGGGTGGGACGGAACACCTCACCGTGCAGCGCGAAGGCGCGACACTGGTACTCACGCTCAACAGGCCCGGGGCCAAGAACGCGCTCTCGCTGCCGATGCTGGTCGGCCTGTACGACGGCTGGGTCGAGGCCGACGAGGACGACGCGATCCGCTCGATCGTGCTCACCGGAGCGGGCGGTGCCTTCTGCGCCGGAATGGATCTCAAGGCGCTGGCCGGAAACGGGATGGAGGGCGAGCAGTACCGGGGCCGGCTCAAGGCCGACCCCGATCTGCACTGGAAGGCGATGCTGCGCCACCACCGGCCCCGCAAGCCGGTGATCGCCGCCGTCGAAGGGCACTGTGTCGCGGGCGGCACGGAGATCCTCCAGGGCACCGACATCCGGGTCGCCGGTGAGTCTGCGACCTTCGGGCTCTTCGAGGTCAAGCGCGGTCTGTTCCCGATCGGCGGTTCGACGGTCCGGCTGCAACGCCAGATCCCGCGCACCCACGCCCTCGAAATGCTGCTCACGGGACGCCCGTACACGGCCCGGGAGGCCGCCGACATCGGTCTGATCGGCCATGTCGTCCCCGACGGCACAGCGCTGGACAAGGCCCTCGCCCTCGCCGAGCAGATCAACGCCTGCGGCCCGCTGGCCGTCGAGGCTGTGAAGGCCTCGGTGTACGAGACCGCCGAGATGACCGAGACCGACGGGCTCGCCGCCGAACTCAAGCGCGGTTGGCCGATCTTCGACACCGCCGACGCCAAGGAGGGCTCCCGAGCCTTCGCCGAGAAGCGCCCGCCCGTCTACCGGCGCGCCTGATCCGAAGCCCGCGCCCGGGCGCGCCCCAGCTCTTAGGGGACGGGCGTGTCCGACCCTCCGAAGGAGACACCCGGGATGCCCGAAGTCCTCAAAGCACCGCTCGTCGTCGAATTCCCCTTCACTCGCTCGCTCGGCCCCGTCCAGAGCGCCTTCCTCACCGGCCTGCGCGAGCGCGTCGTCCTCGGAGTGAAGACCATGGACGGCCGCACCCTGGTCCCGCCCGTCGAGTACGACCCGGTCACCGCCGAGGAGATACGCGACCTGGTCGAGGTGGCGCCCACCGGCACGGTCACCACCTGGGCCTGGAACCACGAACCCCGCCGGGGTCAGCCCCTCGACACCCCCTTTGCTTGGGCTCTGGTGAAACTCGACGGTGCTGACACCGCCCTCCTGCACGCCCTCGACGCTCCTGGCCCCGACGCCGTACGCACGGGTATGCGCGTCCGCATCCGCTGGGCCGCGGAGCGCTCCGGTGCCATCACGGACATCGCCTGCTTCGAACCGTACGGGGGCATCGCGGAACTCACGGGCCACAGCGGCCGGTTCGAGGACATGGTGACCGGCATCGTGGCCCCCGCCCGCCTCGACTACGTCTACTCGCCCGGTCGCGCCCAGACCGGCTACATCAAGGCCCTCTCCGATCAGCGCACCGTCGGTGAGCGCTGCCCGTCCTGCCGCAAGGTGTACGTCCCGCCGAGGGGTGCCTGCCCCACCTGCGGTGTCGCCACATCGGAACAGGTCGAGGTGGGGCCGCGCGGCACGGTCACCACGTACTGCATCGTCAACATCAAGGCGAAGAACCTCGACATCGAAGTGCCGTACGTCTACGCGCACATCGCCCTCGACGGCGCCGACCTCGCGCTGCACGGCCGGATCGGCGGCATTTCCTACGACGAGGTGCGCATGGGCCTGCGCGTGGAGCCGGTGTGGACGCAAGGCGGCCGCTACCCGGATCACTACCGGCCCACCGGCGAACCCGACGCGGACTACGAGACGTACAAGGAGCTGTTGTAGATGCCGCCCATCAGGGACATCGCCGTCGTCGCCTTCGCGCAGACCGACCACCGGCGCACCAGCGACGAGCTCTCCGAGGTGGAGATGCTCATCCCGGTCCTGCACGACGTCCTCGACCAGACGGGTCTGAAGACCAGCGACATCGGCTTCACCTGCTCCGGTTCCACGGACTATCTCGCGGGCCGCGCCTTCTCCTTCACGATGGCGCTCGACGGGGTGGGCGCCTGGCCGCCGATCTCCGAGTCGCACGTGGAGATGGACGGCGCATGGGCACTGTACGAGGCCTGGACGAAGCTGCTCACCGGGGAGATCGACACCGCGCTCGTGTACGCGTACGGCAAGTCCTCGCCCGGTTCCGTGCGGGACGTTCTGACCCGGCAGCTCGACCCGTACTACGTGGCACCGCTGTGGCCGGATTCCGTCGCGCTCGCGGCGCTTCAGGCCCAGGCGCTCCTCGACGCGGGCGAGACCGACGAGCCCGCTCTTGCCTCCGTCGCGGCCCGCAGTCGTGCCTCGGCGGCCACCAACTCCCACGCGCAGCTGCGTGGTTCGGTGGCTCAAGGCGATTACCTGGTACGTCCCCTGCGTACCGGTGACTGCCCGCCCATCGGCGACGGTGCCGCCGCCGTGATCCTCGCGGCGGGTGAGCGGGCCCGCGAGCTGTGCGAACGGCCCGCCTGGATCCGGGGCATCGACCACCGCATCGAGGCGCACGGCCTCGGCGTCCGCGATCTGACCGACTCGCCGTCCACGCGCCTGGCCGCGGAGAAGGCGGGAGTCTTCGAACGCCCCGTCGACACCGCCGAGTTGCATGCGCCCTTCACCTCCCAGGAGGTGGTCCTGCGCAAGGCGCTGCGGCTCGAGGAGAGTGTCACGGTCAACCCCTCCGGGGGTGCGCTCGCCGCCAACCCGGTGATGGCGGCCGGGCTGATCCGCCTCGGTGAGGCCGCCGCGCGCATCCACCGGGGCGAATCGGACCGGGCGCTCGCGCACGCCACTTCAGGCCCCTGCCTCCAACAGAACCTGGTCGCCGTACTCGAAGGGGATGCCCGATGAGCAAGGAGCCCGTGGCCGTCGTTGGCATCGGCCAGACCAAGCACGTGGCGGCCCGCCGGGACGTGTCCATCGCGGGACTGGTCCGCGAGGCGGCCCAACGCGCATTGGACGACGCAGAGTTGACCTGGGCCGACATCGATGCCGTCGTGATCGGTAAGGCGCCCGACTTCTTCGAGGGCGTCATGATGCCCGAGCTGTATCTCGCGGACGCGCTCGGCGCGGTCGGCAAGCCGATGCTGCGGGTGCACACGGCGGGCTCCGTCGGAGGATCGACCGCGCTGGTCGCCACGAACCTCATCGCGGGACGCGTCCACGGCACCGTCCTGACCCTGGCCTATGAGAAGCAGTCCGAGTCGAACGCCATGTGGGGCCTGTCGCTGCCGATCCCCTTCCAGCAGCCGCTGCTGGCCGGGGCCGGCGGCTTCTTCGCGCCGCACGTGCGCGCGTACATGCGGCGCACCGGCGCACCCGACACGGTCGGCTCGCTCGTCGCGTACAAGGACCGCCGCAACGCGCTGAAGAACCCCTACGCGCATCTCCACGAGCACGACATCACGCTGGAGAAGGTCCAGGCCTCGCCCATGCTGTGGGACCCGATCCGCTATTCGGAGACCTGCCCGTCCTCGGACGGGGCCTGCGCGATGATCCTCACCGACCGTGCGGGGGCGGCCCGTTCGCCGCGGCCGCCCGCTTGGCTGCACGGCGGCGCGATGCGCAGTGAACCCACCCTCTTCGCGGGCAAGGACTTCGTCTCGCCGCAGGCGGGCAAGGACTGCGCGGCCGACGTGTACCGGCAGGCCGGCATCGCGGACCCGCGCCGTGACATCGACGCCGTCGAGATGTACGTGCCGTTCTCCTGGTACGAGCCGATGTGGCTGGAGAACCTCGGTTTCGCCGAGGAGGGCGAGGGCTGGAAGCTCACCGAGTCCGGGGTGACGGAACTGGACGGAGACCTGCCCGTCAACATGTCGGGCGGGGTCCTCTCCACCAATCCGATCGGCGCCTCGGGCATGATCCGCTTCGCCGAAGCGGCACTTCAGGTGCGTGGGCAGGCCGGAGAACACCAGGTGGACGGCGCTCGCAGGGTGCTGGGACACGCCTATGGCGGCGGATCCCAGTTCTTCTCCATGTGGCTGGTCGGGTCCGCGCCGCCCGCCTTCTGAAACCGTCCTCCTCACGTGGCCTGTCCGCCGCCCGAACCGATCGCTAGGCTGACCGCGGACGACGAACCGGGAGGAGCACGGACGTGGCCGAAAGCACCATCGAGCAGCACCCGCTCGCGGGCTGGGACAAGCCGGAGCTGGACCTCAGCAACGCCGAATGGCAGTCCAGCAGCCGAGGGCGGGGAGACGTCCAGATCGCCTTTGTCGAGGGCTTCATCGCGATGCGCAACAGTGGCCGGCCCCAGAGCCCTTCCCTGATCTTCACACCCGCGGAGTGGGGCGCGTTCGTATCGGGGGCCCGCGAGGGCGAGTTCGATCTGACCTGAGCCGACAGCGGTCGGACCGCCCCGCCTCCCGCGTACGGGGGAGGGGCGGTGTCCTCGCGCTGTGCCGCGGCAGCCCTGCCCGGCGGCGGTAGGTCGCGCGGCCTTGTGACCGCGACGTCCGGCCGCCGTGCGGACCGACCGCGCCCTCTGCCCCACCGCCCGCACCGGCGAGGAGATCCTCCGGATTTCCGGACACACGCCCTATCGGCCCGTCATGTGGCTGTCCTTGAGTCAGGCTGGCCCGAGGAAGATCAATGGCGTGCCGAAGGCGAGGATTCCATGAGCACCCTGCCGGTCATCGCGGCGGTCGACGGATCGGACGACGGCCTGCGCGCCCTGGGCTGGGCCCTCACGGCTGCCCGGATGCGCCGGGCGCCGCTGCGTGTGGTCCATGTGCGGCAGTACGCGCCCTGGGGGCAGCCGGACGTTCTGGTCGCCGGACCACCGGATCCGGCCGACGATCATGTACTCGAGCAGGTGCGCACCCACCTGGCGGGCCGGTCCGACCTGCCGGCGACGGAGTATGTCGCTCTTGAGGGAGCCCCGGGCGCCGTACTGCCCGAACTCGGCTCCGCGGCCCAGCTGTTGGTGCTCGGCTCCCGGGGCCGCGGCGGCTTCGTCGGCCTGCTGCTCGGCTCCAGCGGGATGGCCGCGGCGCGGGACGCCGACTGCCCGGTGGTCGTGGTACCGCGCCCCGGACGCGAGGTGCCCGACGCACCCCCCGTCGCACCGGGGCCGCGTGTCGTCGCAGGTCTTCACGTGGACAGCCCCGACGAGGCCACGCTCGCCTTCGCTTTCGAGGAGGCCGCCCTGCGCGCCGCCCGCCTCCAGGTGGTCGCCGCGTACACCTGGCCGGACCCGACGTGGGCCGTGCCCGGTGACTTCGCCCCCGCCACCCTCGACCAGAGTGCGGTGGAGGGCGAGACCCGGACTCTGGCCGACGGTTTCGTCGCCCCGCATCGCGCACGACACCCCGATCTCCAGGTCGATCTCCACGTTCCGCCGGGAGACGCGGCCGGCCACCTCGTCGCGGCCTCGAAAGACGCCGAACTCCTGGTCGTGGGCCGGCACCGTCGCCGCCTCCTCGCGCCCGCCCGCATGATCGGCTCGGTCACCCAGGCCGTCCTCCTGCATGCGGCGAGCCCGGTCGCGGTGGTGCCGCCGGCGGTCGCCGAGGAGTGAGCGACCTCCTCCTGGGCTAATGGAAATCGATGAATCTATCATTAGCGTCATGGAGGACTCGATCGGCGGGGATGCCCGGCTCGCCCTGGACCTCGCCCTGACCATCCGGCACGACGGACACGGCGGTGTCGCCGACGATCTAGCCGACCCCACGGGGCTGACCGCCTGGGTCCACGCGCACCGCGACACGCTGCCCGGAGCCGGCCGCTTCGTCGCCGATCCGGCCACGCTCACCGCCGTCCGTGACCTCCGCGCCGCCGTCCGTGCCCTCTTCGCCCGCGCCGTACGCCCGGGTGAGCCGAGCCCGGCCGACGCCGCCCGGCTGCTTCCCGTGCCCCAGGCCGTGGAACGACTCAACGCGGCGGCCGGGCTCGCCGCGACCGTTCCCGTGCTCGTATGGGACGAGGGCGCCGACCCTGTCGTACGCGAGGAGGCCCCGAGCGGGGACATTCCGCTCACGGCCGTCCTCGCCCGCGCCGCGACGGCCTTTCTCGCGAGTCCCGACCGGCGACGTCTGCGCGCCTGTCACGCGCCGCGCTGCGTGCGGTACTTCATCAAGGAGCACCCGCGCCAGGAGTGGTGCACACCGTCGTGCGGAAACCGCGCCAGGGTCGCCCGTCACCACGAGCGGCACAAGAAGTCCGCATAGTCCGCAAGTCGTTGTCCGACTGTTCCGGTCAGAAGTGGTCGAGTGGGCACCGTCGACCCGCTCCGGGCGTACGCTGAGGTGCCTGTAGGTCACGGTACGCACCTGCTCCCCGCGCCGGCTGCACCACCGTGGCAGGGGGTGCATCATGGGCCAGCGCAGCCTACGGAGTCGACGGACGCTCTTCGAGCGCGAGAGTGAACTCGCCGCTGCCGAGGACGCGTTGAGCGAGCTCACCGGACTGAACAGGGACGGTGGCGAGCCACCCGAGCGCCCCCGCGGCGCGCTTCTCGCCTTCGCCGGCCGTGCCGGAATCGGCAAGACCACCCTCCTCGCCGAAGTGCGCCGCCGCGCCGCGGCCAAGGGCTGCACCGTGCTGTCCGCGCGCGGTGGCGACCAGGAGCAGCGCGTCGCCTTCCACGTCGCCCGCCAGCTCCTGCAGCCGCAGCTCGCCGGATCCCCGGAGCCCGAACTCAGGTCCCAGCTCGGGAGTTGGTACGCCATCGTCGGCCCCGCGCTCGGCCTGTGCGCGCCGTCCGAGGGCGCCCCGCCCGACCAGCAGGGACTGCGCGACGGCCTCGACTGGGTGCTCACGCATCTCGCGGTGCAGCGCGCCCCGATGGTGCTCGTCCTCGACGACGCGCACTGGGCCGACCCGGAGTCGCTCAGCTGGCTCGCCGCGTTCGCGCCGCGCGCCGAGGAACTCCCGCTGCTGCTCGTCGTCGCCTACCGGCCCGACGAACTCCCCGACCATGCCGAGACGTTCAGGGGTCTGCCCGGTCGCGCGGGCCAGCGCCCCATCGACCTCGAACCGCTCAGCGCGGCGGCCGTCGCCCGTCTCGTACGGGAGGATCTCGGCACCCAGGCCGACGACGCGTTCTGCCGTGAGTGCTGGGCGGTCACCGCGGGCAATCCCTTCGAGGCCGTCGAGCTGACCGCGAAGGTACGCGACCGCGGACTGATCCCGACGGAGGCCGGAGCGCACCTGCTGCGCGACCTGGCGGCCGCCGTCAAGGGCAGCGGGCTGATCGCCCGTCTCGAACGCCTCGGCCCGTCGACCGTCCGCTTCGCCTGGGCCTGCGCGGTGCTCGGCACCGAGATCCATCCGACGCTCGCCGCCGCCGTCGCGGGCCTCGGCTCCGAGGAGGCCGCCGACGCGGCTGACGCCCTGCGCGGCGCCCGTATCCTCACCGGCGCCGACATCCTGGAGTTCGTCCACCCCCTCATCGCCACCGCGGTCTACCGCGCCATCCCCGGCGGCGTCCGCGTCGCGCTGCACGGCCAGGCCGCCTGGTGTGTCGTCGACGAAGGCCTCGGCCCGTCCGCTGCCGCACGCCACCTCCTGGAGACGCACCCCGACGGCGACCCCTGGATCGTCCAGCAGTTGCGCGCCGCCGCCCGCGAGACACTCCGCGCCGGAGCACCCGACGCCGCCCGCCGCTATCTCGCCCGCGCCCTGCGTGAACCGCCGCCCTTCGAGGAGCGGGCCGCAGTCCTGTACGAACTGGGCTGCGCCTCCCTGCTCACCGAACCGGCGACCACGGTCAACCATCTGCGCGCCGCCCTCGAAGAACCCATCGCCGCGCCGGAACTGCGCCACCACATCGTCTACCGCCTCTCCCAGGTCCTCGCCCACAGCGACCGCCTCGCCGAGGCCTCGGAGACGCTCGCCCGCGAGATCCGCGTGACCGGCGACGCCCGGGTACGGCTGCGCATGCAGTCCGAGCAGTTCATGTGGGACGCGTTCCGCGCCGACGAACCCGACTCGCCCGCCCGCTCCCGCCGGCTGGCCCGCCTCGCCGACCGGCTCACCGGCCGCGAACTCACCGAGCGCTACGTCATCGGTCTGCGCGCCTGGGACGCCACCCTGCGCGGCGAACCCGCCCACATCGCTCTCCACCACGCCGAACGCGCCCTCGCCGGAGGCTTCGGCTGGGCCGAGGCCGACCGAGGCTTCGAAGTGCCCGTCCTGGTCGCGCTCACGTTCATGTACGCGGACCGGCCGGGGCGCACGGAGGAGCTGTTCGCCACCGGAATCGCCGACTTCGAGGCGCAGGGCTGGCACGGCGCGCACCTCTCCTTCGGGTACACGCTGCTCGGGTACCTGCGCTACCGCCGCGGCCGCCTCGCCGAGGCCGAGGACTTCGTCCGGGCGGGCCTGCGGCTCGCCGAGCGCGTGGGACCAGGCACCCCCGTGCACTGGTACGCCGTCGGCATCCTCATCGAGATCCTGCTCGCCCGCGGCCGGATCACCGAGGCCGCGCAGACCGGCGAGGACTACGCGTTCGGGGCACCCTTCCCGGCCGCCGTGACCTTCCCCGACGTCCAGACCGTGCACGGCGAGCTGCTGCTCGCCCGCGGTCTCACCAAGGACGCCGCCGCCGAGCTGGCCGCGGCCGGGCGCCGCCTCGACCCGCGCGGCATGCGCAACCCCGCCTGGTGCCCGTGGCAGCTCCACCTCGCCCGTGCCGAGAGCCACGACGCCCCGGAGCGCGCCGTCACCACGGCACTCGAAGCGGTGAACCGCGCCCGCCAGTACGGCACGCCCTCCGCGATCGGCCAGGCACTGCGCGCCGCCGCCGATGTCTCCTCCGGCTCGGCCCGCGTCAAGTTCCTCGAAGAGTCCGTCGGGCATCTGGAACGCTCCCCGGCCGCGTACGAGCTCGCCTGCGCCCTGGTCGCGCTCGGCACCGAACTGCGCCGCGTCGGACGCCCGAAGGAAGCCGCCGAACACCTCTACCGGGGGCTCGACGCGGCCGTCCAGTGCGCGGCCGACGGGCTCGTCGAAGAAGCCCGCGACGAGCTGGCCGCCGCCGGACTGCGGCCGCGTCGGCTGCACAGCACCGAGACGGACACACTGACGGCCCGCGAGCGCGCCGCCGCCGGCCTCACCGTCCGGGGCCGCGGCACGGCCGAGATCGCCGACGAACTCCACACCGACGAGCCGACCGTCGTGCGCCTGCTGTCGGCTGTGTACCGGAAGGTGGGCACGGACCGCACGGGACTCGACTCCGCACTGGGCGGACAAGTGGCGCAATAGCCGGGGTCCGGCTGTCCCGACACGGGGGTGCACCGTCTCCCCGAGCGCTCGGACGGGGCGCCCCTGGGGCCCGGTTCGCGTCCGTGCACGTACCATTGCGGCATGTCCTTCCTCCGCCGCCGCAGCGCCACGCCCGCCGGGCCCGACTTCGATGTTCTGGCCATGGATCCGGGCGACTGGCCGGGCAATCTCGGCGCGGGCCTGCTGCCCGCCCCCGACGGCAGCTGCCAGGGCGTCTTCCTGCGTTATGACCTGTTCGGCGGCCGCGGCCCCGCGATGATCATCGGCAATCTGCCGGAGGGCTCCCCGGCCCGTGACGTCGCCGAGGGCGAGGTCCCCTTCGAGGTGGCCCAGCTGCTGCTCGCGCTGGAGAACGACGAGGAGGTCACCGTCACCGGGACCGAGGACATGCCGGTGATGCAGGGCGACAACCTCCTGATCGTGCGCCGTCTCAAGCTCTCCGAGACCCGTATCTCGTGCGTGCAGTTCGACCGCAGCGACAATGTCCTGGTGACCATCGCCGCCTGGGACCGCCCCATCACCGACGACCTCTACACGCTGCTGAAGCCCCTGCCCGCGGAGCTCTTCCAGCAGGGTTGAGCCAGCCGTCCTTCGTCTGTGTGACGGGCGTCCGGAGTGCCGGCCGGCGCCGCACGTCACCGGCCGGTGCGGCTCCGGTCGTACAGGAGGCAGACAGCGCCCGTGTCCGTGACGCTCGTGGAGGTCGGCGACCAGGATGAGGACGCGGTCGAGCCGTCGGTGAACAGGCGTTCGCCGCCGCCGACGAGCTCCGGGCACCAGGTGATGCCGAGGCGGTCCAGTTCCCGGCCTCGAGCAGTTGCCGGATGATGTCGGCGCCGGCGAGCACGATGATGTCGCCACCCTCCTGCTGCCGCAGTTGCTTGACGGTGGCGCCTTTCGTGACGTCGGGCCCGGGTTCAGGAGCCGAAGGCCTCCTGAACCCGGGCCCGACGTACGCGGATCGGGTCCGCCCTTACGAGTGCGACGGCATCACCTTCACGTCCGCGGCCCGCACGAACGCCACCCGGTGCCCGAACTGGATCTCGTAGTACATGTCCGTGCCGATCACGACCTTGTGGGGTGCCGTGTCGAAGGTCGGCGCGTAGAAGTACTCGCCCGGTACCTTGTCGCCGACCGCGTACTCCTGGCCCGCGAGGAGTTGGTAGGGCAGGGGCGAGACCGACTGGACGGGCACCCCCGTCGGGTAGGCCTCCTTCTCCGGGTAGGCGCGACCGTAGACCGGGATCTCCTGGAGACCGTCCTTGGGCGTGATGACCGAGCCCGACGCGTTCACCGCCGTCGGCTGCTTCTTCGGGTTCTTGAACCAGGCCTTCTGCCCCAGGTACCAGATCGCCGTCCAGTCGCCGTCGCGGCCGGCGACCGCGTACTGCTGCCCCGTGGAGACACGCGAGGCGACGTCGTTCACGTCGATCGTCGAGGCGTCGCCCTTGGGGTGCAGACCGATGTCCTTGATGAGGGGTGAGGTCTCGTCCGGCTGGGAGTAGAGCCGCACCTCGCTGGAGCCGTGTGCCGCGCAGGGCTCGTCCTTGGTGACACAGCCCGTGTACACCGGCTGGTTCTTGTAGAAGTCGGGCAGCACGGTCACCAGCCCGCCGCCCTGCTTCGTGGCGCCGTGGAAGGGGTGCCCCAGCAGCGTGAAGTAGTGCTGCCAGTCCCAGTACGGGCCCGGGTCCGTGTGCATGCCGGGGATGGTCGACGTCGTCGGGCCGGGCACGTTGTCGTGTCCGATGATGTGCTGCCGGTCCAGCGGAATGGCGTACTTCTTGGAGAGGTACTTCACCAGCCGCGCCGAGGCCTGGTACATCTCCTCCGTATACCAGGCATCCGGCGAGGCGAGGAAGCCCTCGTGCTCCAGGCCGATCGACTTGGCGTTGATGTACCAGTTGCCCGCGTGCCAGGCGACGTCCTTGGCCTTCACATGCTGGGCGATGTGACCGTCGGTCGACCGCAGGGTGTAGTTCCACGACACATAGGTCGGATCCTGGACCAGTTTCAGGACGCCGTCCCAGGTGCCCTCCGTGTCATGGATGACGATGTACTTGATGCTCTGCGAGGCGGGCCGGTCGCCGAGGTCGTGGTTCCCGTAGTCGCCCTCGCCGAACTCCTCGTACGGAGCCGGAACCCACTCGCAGGCCACGCTGTCCGGACACTCGGTGCCGGCGGCCGAGGCCGCACGCAGTCCCGCCCGCCGGAGCTGTGCCGTGTCCGGGCTCACCTCGGGCTGGGCGGCGAGTGCCACCTGCTGTCCGGCGTCGGTGAGGCGTTCCTCGCCCTCGTGGATCACGTCGTACACGTCATCGGCGTACGTCGCCGCCGTCGCACTGTCGTCCGCGCCCGAGAAGCGCGCTACGGCCCCGTACCAGTCGGCCGCGTCGTCGCTCAGCGGCTCGCCGAGGTCCTGCTGCGCGGCGGCGAGGAGCGCGGCGCCGCCTTCGACGTTCGCCGCGGCGTCCGTACGCAGCTGCTCCGCCGAGAGGCCGGTGAGTTCGGCCGCCTTCGTCAATGTCTTGAGCCGGGATGGGAGTTCGGAGTTCTCCGGAACCTTCGCGTCGGGAAGGAGCGCCGCACGTGAGCTGTCGCCGCGGGCGTCCTCCGTGCCTTCGCTGTGATGCGGTGCCTCGGCGATCGCCGTACGGGCGTCGGTGAGGTGCATCGGGCCATAGCCGCCGCTGACGCTCGGGGCACCGGCGTGCGCGTCCCAGCGGGACTGCAGATAGGAGACGGCGAGAAGGACGCTCTGCGGCACGTGGTACTCGGCTGCCGCGTCGGCGAAGGCCCGCTGCAACTGCGCGGAGGGGGCCTGCGCGGCGGTGCTGGACGGGGCCGCGCCGAGCAACGGCAGGAGCAGTGCCGCGGAGGCGATGGCTCCCGCCGTCCTGCGCGCGCGTCTGTGGCCGGCGGTGGCGTTGGGGTCGGTGGCGGATGCTCGCAATGCAGTCTCCTGGGACGGTCGAGCGCGATGGGGCGTGCGGGGGCCGATCGTGCGTCAGTGGTACCCGCTTTCCGACGATCCGTCAATCATGCCCAGAGACAGGCGATTTCCCACGTCAATGGTGGGTGAAAGGGTTTTCGTGGCGGCGGTCACCCGGCCTGCGGGGCGTCAGTGGAGTGGACCAATAACCCGAACGGGGGACGCCTGGGACACGCTCGCACGCTGGGGCCGCCGGACACGACGAAGGTCCGCGGTGCGCCCCTGTCCCTGGCGCAACCGCGGACCTCCGTCCCCGTCAGCGAGTGCCGACCGCCGCTCGAACGGCCCGACGGGCCAACTGGCAGTCGTCGTGCAGCCGCCTCAGCAGCAGCCGCTGTTCCTCGCCGGACGGCGCAGCACCCGGGTGGGCCGGTCCCGGTGCCGCCGGGGTCGTGTCGTGCATCGAACGCTGCAGAGCCGTCTCGTACGTACGGATCTCCCTGGTGAGGACGAGCATCAGGTTCACCAGGAAGGCGTCGCGCGCCGCGGGCCCCGCCGACTGCGCCAGCTGGCTGATCTGCCGTCGGGCCACGGGGGCATCCCCGAGCACCGCCCACAGCGTCGCCAGGTCGTACCCCGGCAGATACCAGCCCGCGTGCTCCCAGTCCACCAGCACTGGACCGGCCGGTGAGAGAAGGATGTTCGACAGGAGTGCGTCGCCGTGACAGAACTGGCCCATGCCCTGCCGGCCCGCCGAGTGGGCGATGCCGTGCACCAGTTTCTGCAGATCGCCCATGTCCCGGTCCGTGAGCAGACCCAGCTCATGGAAACGGGAGATCCGCTCCGCGTAGTCCAGCGGGGCGTCGAACGTCCCCGCGGGCGGCCGCCACGCGTTCAGCCGGCAGATCGCGCCCAGCGCCGCCCGGATGTCCGCGCGGGGTGGGGCCTCCGCCGGATGCCGCTGCAGAGCGGCCACCCGGCCCGGCATCCGCTCGATCACCAGCGTGCAGTTGTCCGGATCCGCCGCGATCAGCCGGGGCACCCGCACCGGCGGCCGGTGCCGCACGAACGAGCGGTAGGCAGCTATTTCATGCCGGATCCGCTCGGTCCAGATGGGGGAGTGGTCCAGTAAACACTTGGCGACGGCAGTGCTGCGCCCCGTCGTACCGACGAGGAGCACGGACCGTCCGCTGCGGCGCAGCACCTGGACCGGAGCGAACTCCGGGCAGATCCGGTGCACCGACGCGATCGCCGTGCGCAGCTGCGCGCCCTGGGGGCCGGACAAGTCGAGTCTCCCGCTGAGCGGTTGGGTGCCGAGCCCCGGAACGCGCCGTGTCCTGCCGGCGCCGAGCACAGGGGCCGCCGCCTGGCGCGCGGGGTCGAGGTAAGGGCCGCCGCCGCCCGGGCGGGGGTGCAGCGACCGGGGCGGAGCGGACACGGAGGACGATGCTGCGTACATGGGCGATACAGATCCCTTCGTGTGCCTGCAAGTTGCCGCGCTACCCGCCCCGGCCGCCCTGGTGCACCCTGGGGAATGTCCTTGGGGCAACCGGGTCGGGGTGGCGCGTTCCTACCTGACACCCGGTGCCCAGTGGCAGACCATCTGGCGCACCCTGGCGAACCCTGGCGAATAGTCGCTCAGCAACTGACAGGCGGTTACTGTCAATTCAGCCGAGAACCTGGGGGCTTGAAGTGAACGGACAACCCAACACCCGCCTGTCGGACCTGTTCGGCCTCGCCGGCTGGTCCAAGGGCGAACTCGCGAGGATGGTCAACCGACAGGCGGCGGCCATGGGCCACCCCCAACTGGCGACCGACACCTCGCGGGTGCGGCGTTGGATCGACATGGGAGAGATCCCGCGCGATCCGGTGCCGAGGGTGCTGGCGGCTCTGTTCACCGAGCGTCTCGGCCGTGTCGTGACCATCGAGGACCTCGGTCTGGTCCGGCACGGGCGTGTGGGGAAACGGCAGGGCGGCGGGAATGCGGAACATCCCGACGGTGTGCCGTGGGCGCCCGAGCGAACCGCCGCGGTCCTCACCGAATTCACGGGAATGGACCTCATGCTCAACCGACGCGGCTTGGTGGGCGCGGGTGCCGCGCTCGCCGCAGGATCCGCACTCAGTACGGCCATGCACGACTGGCTCCACACCGATCCGGCCCTCACGGCCGACGCTCCCCAATTCGACGATCCCCTGCACGCCGACCCCGCTGGGTTCGACCGCTACGAGGCCGCCCCCATCGGGTCGCAGGAGATCGAAGAACTGGAGCGCTCGGTCGAGGTGTTCCGGGCCTGGGACGCGGCCCGCGGCGGCGGGCTGCAGCGCAAGGCTGTGGTGGGTCAGCTCAACGAAGTGGGAGGCATGCTCTCCTACCGACACCCCGACCATCTGCAGCGGCGCCTGTGGGGCGTCGCCGCCAACCTCGCCGTCCTCGCGGGCTGGATGTCGCACGACGTCGGCCTGGAGCCCACGGCCCAGAAGTATTTCATCATCGCCGCCCACGCGGCCCGAGAGGGCGGTGACCGGCCCCGCGCCGGGGAGGCGCTCTCCCGAGCGGCTCGCCAAATGGTGCATCTGGGCCGGCCCGACGACGCACTCGACCTCATGAAGCTCGCCAAGTCCGGTTCCGGCGACGAGGTGCTGCCCCGCACCAAGGCCATGCTCTACACCATCGAGGCCTGGGCACAGGCATCCATGGGCAAGGGCCAGGCCATGCGGCGCACGCTCGGTCAGGCCGAGGACCTGTTCGTCTCCGACCGGGGTGACGTACCTCCGCCGAGCTGGATGCAGTTGTTCGACGAGGCCGACATGCACGGCATGCAGGCTCTGGCCTATCGCACCCTCGCCGAACACGAGCCGGCCGCGGCGGCCACCGCGCAGCGCCATGCGAAGGAGGCACTGAAGCTGCGCGAGTCGGGCCGGGACCGGTCGAAGATCTTCGACCACATCTCCCTCGCGTCGGCCTGCTTCATCGCCGACGACCCCGAACAGGCCGATCGGTACGCACGGCTGGCCCTGACGTCGATGGGGGCCAACTCCTCCCACCGCACCTGGGACCGGCTGCGCGAGATGTACCGGCTCACCGGGCAGTACTCCAGCTATCCGAAGATCCAAGACCTGCGTGAGGAGATCAAACTCGCCCTTCCCAACGGCTCGTTGAAGCCCAGAGGCGGCAACAGCGCGCGGGCGTAAGGGGGCCCGTGTCGGTAACACGGGTTGGTCTCCGAACCGGGGTCATGGCATGACCCCGATGGACAGCGTCGTCAGGAGCCGACCCGGGCGATGAGCACGCAGGCATCGTCCTCGCGCTCGGTCTCGCCGAATTCCTCGACAACCATCCGTACACAGTCCTGGGCCGAGCGGGCTCCGTCGAAGCGCGGGGCCAGGTCGAGCAGCCTCTGGACGGCCACCGTGCGTCCCCCACTCTCGGCTTCGCTCGAGCGAGGGGACCGCCATTCCCGGGGCACCAGCCCATCGGTGTGCAGGAGCAGCAGGTCGCCCTCTTCGAGGCTCTCCTCGGCCTGCCCGTAGACGGCACCCGATGTCGCTCCGAGCAGCACGCCGTCGGGCGCTGCCAGTGCGCGCCCCGTCCCGTTGCGGAACAGCAGCGGGGCGGGGTGTCCTGCCTGCGCCCAGCTGAGGGTGTGGGTCTGGGGCCGATAGCGGCAACAGACGGCGCCGCCGAGGGCAGGTTGGACGGAGGCGTCGAGCAACTGGTTGAGCCAGGACAGGAGTTGGCCCGGCTGGGTTCCTGTCACGGCCATGCCGCGCAGGGCGCCGAGGAGCATCGCCATGCCCGAGGCCACGGCCACTCCGTGGCCGGTGAGGTCACCGACGCTCAACAGGGTGTCGCCGTCGGGCAGTTCGAGAGCGTCGTACCAGTTGCCGCCGACCAGCGCGCTGGTCGACGAGGGAAGATAGCGGGCGGTCAGGTCCAGGGTCTGCGCGCCCCGCTGCGGGAACCGCAGGGAACCACGCCACGGCGGCAGCACGGCCTCCTGCAGCTCGACCGCGAGCCGGTGCTCGGTCTGCGCGATGTGCCGCTCGCGCTGCAGCGAGTCACGGGTCTCGCTCACCGTCCGCTGGCTGCGGCGCAGTTCACTGACGTCGCGCAACACGGCCCACATCGAGGCGGTGCTGCCATCGGCATCGAGCACGGGCTCGCCCATCATGTGCACGGTCCGCACTCCGCCGTCGGGGCGCACCACGCGGAACTCGCCGTCGATGGGCTTGGCGTCGATCAGGCAGTCCGTGACCATCGCCGTCAGCTTCGGCCGGTCCTCGTCGACTACCAGCGACGGCAGTTCGTCGAGCGTGAGCGGGGGAGCGGCGGGGTCGCGGCCCAGGATCTGATAGAGCTCACCGGACCAACTGGCCTCGTCCGTCAGCAGGTTCCACTCGGCGCTGCCGACCCGGCTCAGCAGCGAGCCGCGCCGGGATGCGGCCGGCACGGCTCGGGCGGCGGGGACGGCTGCGGGTTGAACGGGCACGGGCGGCGGTCCGTCCCGCAGCTGGGCCAAGTGCTCGTCGAGATCGTTGAGTTGGTGCATCGCCAGATTGCACAGCGCGCGCTGCCAGCGTCCCTGCGGGTCCTCGCCGTCGACGGGAGCGTCACGCCGTACGGCGTCCACCTCACCGCGCAGCCGCCGCGTCTGCGAGATGAGCGCGTCGACCGAGCCGCGCTGGGGCGGCTGAGCGGCTGAGCGGTCCGCAGAGAGATGGGAGGGCATGACGTACTCCGATGCGGGGACGGTACGACCAAGGCTGACGGAAGGACCGTTACGACTGTTGCACAGCCTGCGACGCGCTGTAAGGGATTTGGCAACACACGATACGGTGGTGCTTCTGGCATATGCCGCAGTCCTCCCGGACCGGGCGTGCGGTATCGATTCGGTACGCGTCCGGTGTGACCAAGTCGTAGACGGCCTACGTGAGTTGACGGTCTGCTGGGGTGCATGAGCCCGCCGTTCATCCTTCTGTTCGAGGGGCATTTGTGCGAAGCCTTCTCTGTCACCGGACCCGGCAAACTCGCCCGGGTTCAGAGTGAGCGCACGAAGTCCCTCACCTCGGCCTCGTAGAGGGAAGTCGGGTCGATGCCCATCGAGGTGAAGTTGCCCTCGATCTCCAGGCCGACCAGCCCGTGCAGATGGGCCCACAGCATCGTGGTCCGCGCGGCGACCGCCTCCGGCACGTCCTCGATCCTGTGGTGCTTCATCCACTCCCGGAACTGGGCCGCCGGGCCTTCCGGGACCGCCGTGCCCGGCTTCGCGAGGGCGCCCACCACCTCCAGTACGACCTCCATGGCGGGCTGCGAGGCCTCGACCAGGCTCGTGGACTGTGCGTCATAGCCCTGAAGCGGCGCCCGGAACAGGAGCCGGTAGCGGTGCGGCTCGGCCAGTGCCCAGGCGCGGTAGGCCTGAACGACCGCGGTCAGGCGGGCGACCGGGTCCGTCGCGCCGGCGTCGGCCCCGCGGGAGAGTGCGGAGGCCAGGTCCCCGTAGGCGTCGATGACCAGCTCGGTCAGCAGGCTGTCCCGGTTGGTGAAGTAGCGGTAGAGCGCGGGGCCTGTCATGCCCACCTGTTTGGCGATGGCGTTGAGCGACAGCGCCTCCGGGCCGCCCTCGGCCAGTTGCCGCAGTGCCGCGGTCTTGACCTCCTGCCGTACCTGCGCACGGAACCGGTCGCGCAGGCCGGGCTCGGTCCGGCTCTCTGCCGCCATGTCATCGCCTCTTCGTCTTCGGTGGGTGGCTCTTGACTTACGGAATATAGAGGAGCAAGCTTTGGTTAGAACCTATCACGAACACGAGAACCAATAACTAAGGAGCTCTGGCCCTCATGAACGCGGAGACCGTGGCCGATGCGATGACCGAAGTCGTCCTCCCGGGTGTCGTGGAGCCTTCCGGCCTCGAGATCCGCGTGTGCCCCGCGCCGGAACCGGCGGCCGGTGAGGTCGTCCTGGCCCTGGAGGCCTCCGGAGTGTCGTTCGCCGAACAGCAGATGCGCCGTGGCAAGTACTACGACCAGCCGCCGTTCCCCTTCGTGCCCGGCTACGACCTGGTCGGCGTCGTGGCCCGGACCGGGCCGGGGGTGGACCCGTCACTGGTCGGCCGGCGCTTCGCCGCCCTGACCAAGGTGGGCGGCTGGGCGAGCCGGGTCGTCCTGCCCGTCACCGATCTCGTCGAGGTCCCCGGCGCGCTGGACCCCGCGGACGCCGAAACGGTGGTTGTCAACGGCATCACGGCCTGGCAGATGCTGCACCGCATCGCCGAGGTCCGCGCCGGAGGGACCGTGCTGGTGCACGGGGCGAACGGCGGTGTGGGCTCCACCCTCGTCCAGCTGGCCATGCACGCCGGCATCCGTGTGATCGGCACCGCCTCGCCCCGGCACCATGACGCGGTGCGCGCGCTCGGCGCGACTCCCCTCGACTACCGCGCCACCGATCTGCCCGCCAAGGTACGGGAGTTGGCGCCGGGCGGTGTCGACGCCGTCTTCGACCACATCGGCGGTGACGGGATCGTCGACTCCTTCAGGCTGCTGGCGCGGGGCGGCACGCTCGTCTCGTACGGCACCGCGGCCACCCGAGACGTCGCCGGATCCTCCAAACTGCCCGTCCTCAAGCTCGTCGGGCGGCTGTTCCTCTGGAAGCTCCTGCCCAACGGCCGGCGTACGCACTTCTACAACATCTGGGCCGGCAAACGCCGTCCTGCCGTCTTCCACGACCGTCTGCGCACCGACCTCGGTCGCGTCTTCGCCCTGCTCGCCGACGGTTCCATCACCGCTCAGGTCGCGGCCCGCATCCCGCTCAGCCAGGCCGCGGAAGCCATGCGGCTGGCCGAGTCCGGCACCGTCACCGGCAAGGTCATCCTCGTCCCGGATCCGGCCCCGGACGCATCCGGCGCCCACTGAAATCCGTTCGTTCCGACATCCCTACGCCCAAGATCGACACGCCCGAGGAGAACCCATGTCCGTACAGGAGAACGCCGCCCTCGCCGAGCCCTGGAAGGAGCTCTGGAACAACGACCTCTCCCTCACCGAGAAGATCATCGCCCCCGACTTCGTCGCCCACGCGGCGCCGATCACAGGATCGGGCGCTGACGAGATCCGCGGCCGGGAGGCGCTGAACCAGTGGATCTCCGGCATCCACTCCCTGCTGAGCGACCTCACCTTCGGCATCCAGGTGGGGCCCATCGCCACCGATGAGTATCTGGTGGTCCGCTGGCAGGCGCGGGGCATCTACCGTGGCGGGTTTCCCGGGGCTCCCCAGGAGGCGATCGGCAGCGAGGTCGCGTTCACGGGAACCGACACCCTCCGCGTGGAGGGCGGCCGATTGGCCGAGTACTGGGCGAACGCGGACAGCCTGCTGTTGGTGCAGCAGCTCGGGATACGCGAACTGCCCGGGTCCTGACGGGACATGTGCCGACGGGCCGGACGCGGTCGGCGGTCAGTCACGAGCGGCAAGATCCTCGCCTGGTTCACCATGGCCAACCAGGGCACGCCCGCCAGGAGCGCCGCGCACTTCTCCGTCCACCCGGGCGCCTACCGCGATACCCCCCTGGCAGTACACGGTCGACGCGGGCGGCACCGCCTTCGACTACCTCAACGTCGGCTCGGGGTACGGCGACGGGAAGTACGACATCCCGATGGTCGGCCCCAACCGCTTCCTGCGCCGTTTCAAGGGCGACGCGACGAAGGCGGGCAAGTCGGCGGAAGTGAGCATGCGCTACGCGGCCGAGCCCGACAGCGGGAAGTTGGCCATCTACTTCAAGATGGCCAATTCCTCCGCCGCCTCGGTGAAGTTCACCATCACCTCCAACCACTACCGCAGCGACGGTCCCTGGACGTACACCGTCACCGCGGGCGGATCGCAGGAGGACTTCTTCAACGCGGTGGCGTACCAGGACGGTTGGTACGACTTCACGATCACCGTCGACTCCGACGCGACTTGGTCCCGTCGGTTCACCGGGCACATCGAGACGGGCGTGGCGAGCGTCAGCGGCTGATCCGGTACGACGGCGGGCCCGAGCGCCCACCGTCGCGGTTCACGCGTACAGGCCCGGGCGCGGGGCGAGTTCGACGGTCACCCGGCCGCCGTTCTCCAGTGCCCGGACGCCCGCCTCGGCGACGGCGGACGCGGCATACCCGTCCCAGACACTGGGCCCGGTGACCCGGCCGGCCCGGGTGGCGTCCACCCATGCCTGCACCTCGCGGTCGTAGGCATCGGCGAACCGTACGAGGTAGTCCTGGGCCACCTCCTCGCTCGCACCGCCCGCCGTCGTCACCACCATCGCGTGCTCGTCCCCGATCCGCGCGCTCCCCGCCTCGCAGACCGCCTCGCATTGCACCTGATAGCCGAAGCCGCAGTTGACGAAGACCTCGACGTCGACGAGAGCCCCGTCCGCGGTCTCGAACAGCACGAATTGGGGATCGAGCAAACCCTCCGGGGCGTTCGAGGCCGACCGCGGACGGAGCACGGTCACGGCCGTGAGTTCCTGGCCCAGCAGCCAGCGCGCCGCGTCGATCTCGTGCGAGACGGAACTGTTGACGAGCATCGCCGAGGTGAAGCCGGGAGGGGACGAGACATTGCGGTGCGTGCAGTGCAGCATCAGCGGACGGCCCAACCGCCCGCTGCCCAACAGCGACTTGAGGCGCATGTACTCGGCGTCGTAGCGGCGCATGAACCCGACCTGCGCCAGTCGCCGCCCGAGCCGCGTCTCGGCCTCCACCACGCGCAGCGCCCCGGCCGACTCCGGCACCAGCGGCTTCTCGCACAGCACCGGCAGACCGCGCTCGAACGCCGCGAGCAGCGCCTCCTCGTGCGCGGGCCCGGGGGAGGCGATCAACACCGCCCGGACGCCGGGCGCGTCGAGCGCGGCCGACACCTCGGTGTGGACCGAGGCACCGTCGATGCCGGCCACGGCGTCCTTGGCCCGGCCGGTGTCGGGGTCTGCCACCGCGGCGACCCTCGCACCACTTACCACTTGGTCGATTCGCCGTATGTGGTCGGCACCCATGTGTCCGGCCCCCAGCACCGCCACACCCAACAGCTCACTCACGCGCTCCGCACCTTTCCGCCGACAGCTCGGTCCCCGTGTTCCGATTCTCGGCCGGAAAGATCAGTAACGCAGTACCCCGGCGATGCCTTTCGCATCCTCGAGGCTGCCGTCAGGGACGAATCGGACCTCGGCGCCCGTGTCCAGGCAGCGCTCGACGATCTCGTCCACGATGTCCTCCCGAGCGTCCAGGTCACCGCTCTCGGCCGGGACCAGATGGTCGCCGCCGTCGTCGCGGACCGTCACGCGGTAGTTCTCCTCGACTGCGAGGAGCCCGATGCGGCCGTCGGAGGCGTTCTGCCACACCTCGTCGACACCGGCGGCGAACGCCTTGCGGCCGCGGGCCGCCTCCAGCTCACGGCTCACCGTGTCGATGTTCTTGCGGTCCTCGGCGGCGATCATCGGCTGGACCGCCTGCCACACGGCGTTGGGGGTGCCGTGCGCGAGACCGCCGTGCGGCACGTGGACGGCGTCCTTGGTGACGGTGCCGACTTCATCGAACAGTGAGAGCGCGGCCTGCTCGCCCGTGACGTACAGCGGCCGCGGTTGTTCGCGCAGGACCGTGGCGAGGGCGGTGTCCGCGTCGCGCAAGAAGTGGCGGGTGCCCTCGTCGCGGAAGGTGCTCGGCATGTCGCCGATCTGCTCTTGGCGCTCCGCGTCGAAATTCTCGCGGTCCCTGGTCAGTGGGAAGCCACCCGATCGGTCCTCGACGACATGACCGGCGCCACCGTTCCACAGCGTCACCCGGTCGGGCGAGACCGCGAGGACCCAGAACGGGCGCTCGGAGGCCTGCGCGGCGACGAGGTTGCGGGTCAGGAAGGTGTCCGAGAGCACCACGCGCTCGGGCACGGTGCGGGCCAGCGACCAGACCTGGTGCTCACCGGGCGCTGCGAAGATCGCCAGGCCGTCCTCGGCGTGCGCCAGATCGACCTCGGCCAGTGCCCGCTCGAGCTGCTCGACGACATCAGTGCGCCGTTCGCGGGTGACCGAGGGGTCGGCTTCCAGCTGCTTCTTGGCCTCGGCCACGACGTTGCGGAGCCGGACCGGATCCTGTGCGTTGTCGGGTTCGCGGCGGTGTGTCGGCGTCAGCACGGACACCGCCGGATAGGGCCGCGGCCTGCGCAGCTCGGTGAGGGTCGCGGGGCTGAGTGCGTGCTCCATATCAGCACCATAGGGCCGATTCGCCTATCGGGCATTTGGGGCAATTGATTGTTAGTGTCACTCGGGTCGCCAGATGACGTTCCCGCATCGTGGTCGCCGCACGACGATGCCCGTCTCCGCAGGACATCCATGCCGCAGGCCGACACGGAAACCCAGGTGGCGCCGGCCGCCAAACTGACGCTGCTGACCCTCACCATGATGGTCGTCGGCTCGATGGTCGGGGCCGGGGTCTTCTCGCTGCCGAGCCGGTTCGCTCAGGAGACGGGCGTGGCGGGCGCCCTGATCGCCTGGGCCGTCGCCGGTACCGGGATGCTGATGCTGGCCTTCGTCTTCCAACGGCTGGCGATCCGCAGGCCCGACCTCGACGCGGGCGTCTACGCGTACGCGAAGGCGGGCTTCGGCGAGTACCTCGGCTTCTTCTCCGCCTTCGGCTACTGGGCCAGCGCGTGCGTCGGTAACGTGACGTACTGGGTGCTCATCATGTCGACCATCGGGGCGATCGCGCCCGCGCTCGGCGACGGGGACACCCTCCTTGCGGTGGTGCTCTCCTCGGTCGGCCTGTGGGCGTTCTTCTTCCTCATCCGCCGAGGGGTGAAGGAGGCCGCGGCCATCAACCGGATCGTCACCGTGGCCAAGGTCGTACCGATCCTCGTCTTCGTGATCCTGGCGCTCTTCTATCTGAATCCGCAGGTCTTCGCCGACAACTTCGCCGGCGCCGACTACGCCGGTTCGCTTTTCCAGCAGGTCAAGGGCACCATGCTGGCCACGGTCTTCGTGTTCCTCGGAGTCGAGGGCGCGAGTGTCTACTCCCGGCACGCCAAGCGGCGCGAAGACGTCGGCAGGGCGACCATGCTCGGTTTCCTGAGCGTGTTCGCCGTCTTCGCCTCGGTCACCATCGTGTCGTACGGCATCATGCCGATGAGCGAGATCGCCGAGCTTCGACAGCCGTCGATGGCCGGAGTCCTGGAGCACGCCGTCGGCACCTGGGGCAAGGTCTTCGTCAGCGTCGGCCTGATCGTCTCGGTGCTCGGTGCCTATCTCGCCTGGACGTTGATGGCGGCCGAGGTGTTGTTCGTCGCCGCCAAGGACGACGACATGCCGCGATTCCTGAGCCGGTCCACCGCGGCGGATGTGCCGGTGCCCGCGCTGGTGTTGTCGACGCTGCTCACCCAAGTCGTGCTGGTCGTCACTCTGTTCTCGGACGATGCGTTCAACTTCGCGCTGGATCTGACCAGTGCGCTGACGCTGATCCCCTTCCTGTTGGCGGCGGCCTTCGCGGTGAAGATCGCGCGGGGGCGCCTCGGCAGTGATCTCGTCATCGCCGCGCTCGCCACCGTCTACACCGCGTTCCTGCTCTACGCCGCCGGGCTGAAGTACCTCCTCGTCTCCTTCATCATCTACGCGCCGGCCACGGTCCTGTTCCTGATGGCCCGCCGAGAGCAGGGCAGACGGCTGTTCGCGCCCCGTGAACTCGTCATCCTCGTCGTCTCGATCGCCGGGGCCGTTCTGGGGATCGTCGCCCTCGCGCTGGGCTGGATCAGTCTCTGATCCGGCCGACCTGTCTGCCCCGGAGAAAGGCACACCGTGACCAGTCAAGACACCACGAGCCGTCCGGCGTACGGCGTCCACTCCGAGGTCGGCAGGCTGCGCAAGGTGCTGGTCTGCGCACCCGGCCTGGCGCACCGCCGGCTCACCCCCAGCAACTCCGACGACCTGCTCTTCGACGACGTCATGTGGGTGGAGAACGCGCAGCGCGACCACGCCGACTTCGTCGACAAGCTGCGCGAGCGGGGCGTGGGCGTGGTGGAACTGCACGACCTGCTCGCCCAGACGATGGCGCTCCCGGTGGCCAAGGACTGGCTCCTGGACCGGAAGATCGTCGCGAACGAGGTCGGACTCGGACTCATCGACGACACCCGGGCCTTTCTTCAGTCCCTCGAACCCACCCGGCTCGCCGAGTACTTGATCGGCGGTCTGGCCACCGTCGACCTGCCGGAGGAGTTCCGCTCCGGCTATCTCGCGCTGGCCCGCGAGTCGACCGGCGTGCGCGAATACCTGATGCCGCCGCTGCCCAACACCCTCTACACCCGCGACACGACGTGCTGGCTGTACGGCGGCCTCACGCTCAACCCGCTCTACTGGCCCGCCCGACACGACGAGACACTCCTGATGAAGGCGATCTACACCTTCCATCCGGACTTCGCGGGCTCCACCGTGTGGTGGGGTGACCCCGAACTGGACTGGGGCCAGGCCACGTTCGAGGGCGGTGACATCATGCCGGTGGGCAACGGGGTCGTGCTCATGGGTATGAGCGAGCGCACCTCTCGCCAGGCCATCACCCAGGTCGCGGCCGCGCTGTTCCGGAACGGGGCCGCCGAGCACGTCATCATCGCGGGCATGCCGAAGCTGCGCTCGGCGATGCATCTCGACACCGTCTTCACCTTCGCCGACCGCGACCTGGTCACGCTCTACCCGACCATCATGGACGGGGTCCACACCTTCTCCCTGCGCCCGAGCGACAAGGCGCCCGGCATCGACCTCACCGATGAGGGCTCGCGCCCCTTCACCGACGTCGTCGCCAAGGCGCTCGGCCTCTCCGAGCTGCGGGTCGTCGAGACGGGCGGCGATGTGTACGCCTCCGAGCGGCAGCAGTGGGACAGCGGCAACAACGCCGTCGCCCTGGAACCGGGCGTGGTGTTCACCTACGACCGCAACACCCAGACCAACACCTTGCTGCGGAAGGCCGGGATCGAGGTCATCACGATCGTCGGCGCCGAACTCGGGCGGGGCAGGGGCGGCGGCCACTGCATGACCTGCCCCGTCGTGCGCGACGCCGTCGACTTCTGAGCCTCAGAAGGCGTCCGGATCGGCGGCGGCCCAGTCCATGTCCCAGGAGGCGGGCGGCTCCTGGAGCAGGACCCCGGGCGCGAGCCACTCGTAGAGCTCCGCGTACGACCGCACAGTCGTCGGGTCCGTACGCCGGAACAACTGGTGAGGCCCGAGCTCGCCCGGATCCCGTACCCCCATGGCGGCCATGATCCGGCTCGCGCTGCGCACGGTCGCCCGCTGGTAGCGGTGCACGCGCTCGGACTTGTCGGCCACGTCCAGGGCGCGGACCCGGCGCGGGTCCTGTGTCGTGACGCCCACCGGGCATCTGTTCGTGTGGCAGCGCCGGACCTGGAGGCAGCCCACGGCGAACAGCATCGCGCGGGCCGCGTTCGTGTAGTCCGCGCCCTGCGCCAGCCGTTTGACGATATCCGCGCCGAGGGCGACCTTCCCGCTCGCGCCGATCCGCACCCGGTCGCGCAGCCCCGCACCGACCAGCGCGTTGTGCACGGTGATCAGCCCTTCGGTGAGCGGCATGCCGAGGTTGTCGGCGAACTCCAGCGGCGCCGCCCCGGAGCCGCCCTCCGATCCGTCGACCACGATGAAGTCGGGCGTGACCCCCTCGGCGAGCATCGCCTTGCAGACCGCGAGGAACTGGCGGCGCGAGCCGACGCAGAGCTTGAAACCGGTCGGCTTTCCACCCGCCAACTCCCGCATACGGGCGAGAAAGCGCACCATTTCACGCGGGGTCGAGAACACCTGGTGGTACGGCGATGAGATCACCGCACTGCCCTGAGGGACGCCGCGCGCCCGGGCGATCTCGGCGTTCACCTTGGTGCCGGGCAGCACCGCGCCGGTGCCGGCCTCGGCTCCCTGGGAAAGCTTCAGCGACACGCACTTGACCTCCGGCAGTGCGGCCTTGTCCGCGAACTCCCGTGCATCGAAGCCCCCTTGGGGAGTACGACAGCCGAAGTACCCCGTGCCGATCTCCCAGATCAGGTCCCCGCCGCCCCGCAGGTGGTACTCCGACAGGCCGCCCTCGCCGGTGTCCTGCGCGAAACGGCCCAGCGCCGCACCTCTGTTGAGCGCCAGGATCGCGTGGGAGGACAGTGCCCCGAAACTCATCGCGGAGACGTTGAGCAGGGCCATGTCGTACGGCTGGGTGCAGTCGGGACCTCCGACGCGGACCACGGGCGGCTCCCGAGGGACTTCGACCGGGAGCATCGACGGTTGGAGGAACTCGTACCCGTCCTGGTACATGTCCCGCTCGGTGCCGAACGGCTCCTCGGCCTCGACGCCCTTGGCGCGCTCATACACGATGCTGCGCACCTCACGGCCGTACGGGCGGCCGTCGTAACTCCGCTTGACGACGTACCGCCGCGGCTCCGGAGGCAGCGCCTCCATGAGGAAGTGGAGGCGGCCGAGCAGCGGATAGTTCCGCAGCAACGAGTGGCGGCGCTGCGCCAGGTCCCACACGCCGAGCACGGTCAGCGCCAGCAGAAGACCCGCGCCGAACCACCACCACGGTGAGACGGCGCGCACCAGGACCAGCGCCCCGGCGGCGCCGAGGGCGACGAGCAGCAGCAAGAGCATCCGGCGCACACCATGAGTCAAACCCATGGGAGGGAAAGGGGCGAAAGCGAGCATTCCGCTCGGGCTGATCCCGGTGGTTGGGCAAGTCTTTGCCCATGGCCGATTCCCGTGGGACGCGGCCGGGCGCAGGCCCAGTGCGCGGGTCCGGCGAGGGCAAAGCGCGGCCGAAAGAGTGGGGGTGACTGGACCGATCGGATTACGGACGTGTTGACGGCCCTGCGCACATGAAACAGTCTCATCATATAGCTGCTGAATACAACTGGTTCTGTGGAAGCGCTCCGTCCCCGGAAAACCACAGGTCGGCGCCGCGCTCCACGTGAACCGGACGCAGGAGGTAACGCATGTGCGGCATCACCGGCTGGGTCTCCTTCGACCGCGACCTGCGCACCGAGACCGGGACTTTGGATGCAATGACCGAGACGATGTCCTGCCGCGGACCCGACGACCAGGGCACCTGGGTCGACGGTCCCGCCGCCCTCGGACACCGCAGGCTCGCCATCATCGATCTGCCCGGCGGGCGCCAGCCGATGACCGCCGAGACGCCGGACGGCACCGTCGCGCTGGTCTACTCGGGGGAGACCTACAACTTCACCGAGCTGCGCCGCGAGCTGTCCGACCGCGGGCACCGCTTTTCCACCGACTCCGACACCGAGGTCGTCCTGCGCGGCTATCTCGAGTGGGGCGAGCGGCTCCCCGGGCGGCTCAACGGCATGTACGCGTTCGCCGTCTGGGACGGTCGCCACGACAAGCTGGTGATGATCCGCGACCGCATGGGCATCAAGCCCTTCTACTACCACCCGACGCCCGACGGCGTCCTGTTCGGCTCCGAGCCCAAGGCGATCCTGGCCAACCCGCTGGTCCGCCCCCGGGTCCGCCTCGACGGCCTGCGGGAACTGTTCGCACTGGTCAAGACGCCCCGGCACGCCGTGTGGGACGGCATGCACGAGGTCGAGCCCGGCACCGTCGTCACCGTCGACCGCAGCGGACTGTGCCGCCATGGCTACTGGCAGCTGGAGACCCGGCCGCACACCGACGACCGCGACACCACCATCGCCACCGTCCGCTCGCTCCTCGAGGACATCGTGCGCCGCCAGCTCGTCGCCGACGTGCCGCGCTGCACCCTGCTCTCCGGAGGCCTCGACTCCTCCGCCATGACCGCACTCGCGGCCCGGCAGCTCGCCGAGCACGGCGAGAAGGTCCGCAGTTTCGCCGTCGACTTCGTCGGCCAGGCCGACCACTTCGTCGCCGACGAACTGCGCGCTACGCCCGACACGCCCTTCGTGCACGACGTGGCCCGCGCCTCCCGCACCGACCACCAGGACATCGTCCTCGACTCGCACGCCCTCGCCGATCCGGACGTACGGGCGAAGATGATCCGAGCCCGTGACCTGCCCATGGGCTTCGGTGACATGGACGCCTCGCTCTACCTGTTGTTCCGGGCCATCCGCGAGCACTCCACGGTCGCGCTCTCCGGGGAGTCGGCGGACGAGGTCTTCGGCGGCTACCTGCAGTTCTTCGACGAGGAGGCCCGCCGTGCCGACACCTTCCCCTGGCTCGTGCGCTTCGGGCAGCACTTCGGCGAAGACGCCGAGGTGCTGCGACCGGACGTCGCCGAGGCGCTGGACCTGGAGTCGTACATCGCCGAGGGCTACCGCACGGCCGTCGCCGACGTTCGGCGCCTCGACGGCGAGAGCGACTTCGAGTACCGCATGCGCCGCATCTGCCACCTCCACCTGACCCGCTTCGTACGGATCCTGCTCGACCGCAAGGACCGCGCGAGTATGGCCGTCGGCCTGGAGGTCCGGGTGCCGTTCTGCGACCACCGGCTGGTCGAGTACGTCTACAACACGCCCTGGTCCCTGAAGTCCTTCGACGACCGGGAGAAGAGCCTGTTGCGGGAGGCGACCGTGGACCTGATCCCGAAGTCCGTGTACGACAGGGTCAAGAGCCCCTATCCGTCCACTCAGGACCCCAAGTACGCGATCGCCCTCCAGGAGCACGTCAGGGACCTGCTGGCCCGCCCCTCGCACCGGGTCTTCGACCTCGTCGACCGCGAAAGGGTCCGCCGGGCCGCACACCGCGACACGCCGCAGATCACGCAGGCGTCGCGGCGCGGCCTCGAACGGACCCTCGATCTGGCGCTCTGGATGGAGATGTACGCCCCGGAAGTGTCGCTCAGCTGAGACCGAGTGCCTTGTCCGCAGCGGCCACGGACGACTTCCACCACGTCGTCACCGGTTCCCACACGAGGACGGCGTCACCGGCGCCCAGCTCCTTCGCGGTGAAGGACCGTCCGAGGTACGCAGGGTTCGCGGAGACCCCGACGGAGTCCACCCGGCGGGCCTCCGGGTCGGCCCGATCGGCGATCGTCCGCACGGCCGCGTACGCCGTCCTGCCCGCGCCGACGCGGTAGGGCCCGCTCTCCCCGGCGGGAGTCGGCAGAGCGGCGCCGTCGAGGTCGCCGAAGGTGACGGTGGGGATCCGGTCGACGGTGCAGGCGCGCGTGGAGAGGTTGGTGACGCCGATGTGCACGACGGTGGAGTTCGCGGACTGCTCGGCCCGTAGCTTGAGCGCCTTCTCCGCACACTTCGCGGGCTGAGCGGCCTTCAGGGCCTGCGCACTCCGCGGTGCGGCCGAGCCGCTCTGCGGCACGGCCAGGAGCAGCGCGGTGGCGGCTGTCGAAAGGACGAGAACGGTTCGGATGCGCATCGGTGGAGTTCCCCCTGGTGTGGTCACCTGCAGCTACGGCGCGCCCGGTCGCGGCGACGCCTGCTCACTCCGACGGCCGGGATGCACGAGGGGTTGTAGGTGAGTTGGGTGCGAGTCGTCCGTGTTACGTGGTTGTGGCACTTCCCGGCTCGTGGAACCCAGGTTCAGTCGTCGGATTCCTGCCCGCACGAGCTGCCGCTGTCCGGCAGGGACCCGTACAGCAGGAAGTCGTCGACCTTCTGGTGTACGCACTTGGAGGACGTGTAGCCGGTGTGCCCCTCGCCCCTGTTGTCGAGCACGACGGCCGACGAGCCGAGCCGCTTGGCGGTCTCCAGGGTCCAGCGGTACGGGGTCGCAGGGTCGCCCCGGGTGCCGATGAGCAGCATCTTCGGGGTGTGGACGTCGCGCACCTTGTCACGGATGTAGTCGGTGCCCTTGGGGCGCCCATAGCACAGCAGCACCTGGGTGAGCCGGAACTGGCCGAAGACGGGGGACGCCTCCTCGTACGAGGCGCGGAGCCTGTCGATGTCCTTGGTGACCTGCTCCGCGGTGGGCCGGTCGGGGTCGTCCGCGCAGTTGATCGCCATCAGGGCGGCGGGAAGGTTGTCGATGGGGATGTCCTGTTCGTCGACGAGGCCGCCGCCCTGGCGGGCAGCCGCGGCGGCGCCCGGGAAGGCGACGCCTCCCGACAGCTGCGTGAGTCCGCGGGTGTCACCGTCCTCGACGAGTTGCTCGAGGGCCCGCTCGAGCGTGGGCCAGTAACCCTTGCTGTACATCGCCTGGCTGAGGGCGCCCACGAGGTCCTGGCCGGAGAACTGCTGGCCGAGGTCGGTGGGGACCGGGTCCTTGTCGAGCGAGTCGACGAGCTGGACGACCTGCTGTCGCGCGCTGCGCGGATCCTGCCCGAACGGACAGCCCATGTCCTTCGTGCACCAGGTGAGGAAGTCCTCAAGGGCGGTCTGCTGCGCCTCCGCGCTCACCAGGCCCTGTTCGGACAGCGGTTCGGTGAGCGTGTCCACTCCGTCGAACACCAGCCGGCCGGTCCTCTTGGGGAATTGGGACGCGTACACCGCGCCCAGCCGCGTCCCGTACGAGAATCCGAGGTAGTTGAGCTTCTTGTCGCCGAGCGCCTGGCGCATGACGTCCATGTCCCGGGAGGCGTTGACCGTGCCTATGTGTGGCAGTACGGGACCGGAGTGCTTGGTGCACAGCTCGGCGGCCTTCTTCACGACCTTGAGGGCGGCCTGCGGATCACTGCTGTCGGCGTTGCCGTCGATCGCGTTGGAGGCCTCGTCGGCGCCCTCGCCACAGCTGACGGGTGAGGACCGGCCGACGCCGCGGGGGTCGAAGGTCACCACGTCGTAGCCGTTCGTCAGGCCCATGAAGTCCTTGCCCGCGAGGGCGAGCTGGCTGATCCCTCCCACTCCGGGGCCGCCGAAGTTCAACAGCACGGAACCCCTCGACTTGCCCGTGGCCCGATATCGGGCCAGCGCCACGTCGAGCGTCCCGGCATCCGGGTGCGCGTAGTCCAGCGGGACGGTCACCTTTGTGCACTGCAGGTCCTTGGGCATCCCGCCGCCCTTGCACGCCGACCACGTGATCTTCTGGCGGTAGAAACGGGACAGATCCGGGCCGTCGGCGGCCGTCGCCACCGCGGGCAGCCCGGCCGCCAGCAGGGCCAGGGTCACGGTCGCCGCTCCGGCGAACGCGCAGCGTTGGTGCACGGACAGCATGCATGCCTCCAGGGACCCCCGGCGGTGGACCGGCGATACCCCCTCGCTCACGATAAGCGCGGGTCCGGAGCTACGCCTCTGGGCGAGCGGAAGGGGCCGTCGTGCCATGGCCCGCGCGCCGCGCGACGGCCCGTTCCCTCGCACGTCTCGCACACCAGATCGAAAACCGTGCCGCTCGAAGGGGTGAAAGACCGATAAGCCATAACTCGGATGGTTGTTCCGCGTTTTACGCCATGCGGGCGAGTGCCCGCGACCATGTCTGGAAGGCAGGGAACCTATGAATCGGGTTACCCGAAATGGTTTGATCGCCGCTGCCGCCGCCTCGGGCGCGCTGGCCGTGACCATGCCGGCGTACGCCGACTCCGGGGCGGACGGTGCCGCGGCAGGTTCGCCCGGGCTGATCTCCGGCAACACCATCCAGCTTCCGGTGCACGTTCCCGTGAACGTGTGCGGGAACACGGTGAACGTGGTGGGGCTGCTCAATCCGGCCGTGGGCAACAGCTGCGCCAACGAGAGCGACGGTGGCGGGGCCGGGCAGCCCGGCCCGATGCACGGCGGTGCCGTCGCGCATGGAAGCGGAAAGGATTCGCCGGGTGTGCTCTCGGGCAACGACGTACAGCTTCCGGTGCATGTGCCGGTGAACGTCAGCGGCAACTCCGTGACGGCGGTCGGTCTCGGCAGCGCGGCGATCGGCAACGAGTCCACGAACACCTCAGGGGGTGTCCCCCACCACCCCGTCGGGCCCCCCAAGCCGTCCACCCCGCCCAAGGCGCACCCGCGTCCCCAGGCGCCCCGGCACGCCCCGCATCAGCCCGTCGCCTCCCTCGCCCACACCGGCGCGGACCAGACGGTGCCCGCGATCGCCGGGAGCGCGGCCCTGCTCCTGGGCGGGGCCGTCCTCTACCGGCGGTTCCGGCCCGCCTCGGTGCGCTGATCCACGGCACACCGAGGACGGAAGGCCCCACCGGGCCCATGACCGGTGGGGCCTCCTCGGCTCCCTCACCCGGCGGCGTTCAGCAGATCGACAGCGCTCTGCTGCCGGGCCGCGTCGATCCCGTCCAGGGGGCCTGACCAGCGCAGACCGTACTGATCGAGGGCGTTGCGGTCTTTGCCGTACGCGACGTCGGCCTGCCTCCTCAGATACGTGGTGTACGGATGGTCGGGCAGGGCGGAATCGAGCTTGCCGAGATTGCGCAGATGGGCGCCCTTGAAGGACGGGCCGTCCGCTCCGCAGTCCCCGCTCTCGCACGGGTCCCGCAGAATCCCGTCCGCGGTGTTGAGGGTGGACGAGGTGGTGGCCGCGTCCGCGATCTGCCGCGCTGTGGTGAGCGGCGCGTCGTCGCCGGTCGCACGGTTCAGCTCGGTGAGCGCTCCGAGGAGTACGCCCTGGTTGTACGACCACACGTCGCCGCCGTTGTTCCGACAGGTCGACAGGCTGATGCCGTCGTTCACCAGGTGCGCGGAATTCACCATGCCCGTCGACCGGAACCAGGACCAGCCGGCCCGGGCGCGCGAGATAGCCGCTGTCGCGGGGGATGCGGTTGTGCAGCGCCGCGTTGAGCTGGATGTAGAGCGAGTTGGCGATCGCGTTCTTGTACGTCCTCGCGGTGCTCCACCACACCCCGCCGCCGCACGTGGTGTCCCAGTACGCGGCCATGTGGTCGGCGTCGGCCCGCGCGGTGTCCAGGTAACGGCTGTCGCCGGTCAGGTCGTACGCCGCCACCCAGGCGAGTCCCCACCAACCGGTGTCGTCGATGTAGTCGTTGCGGAACTGCCCGCCCTGTGCGTCCAGTTGGCGATCGTAGGTGGTGGCGACGGCGTACCGGTAACTGCCCATGCCGGTGACCCGGATGTTGTCGATCACGGCGGTGAGCGCGTTGGCCGAGTTCCACCAACCGGCCGTGGCGAACAGGCCGGTGGAGTTGTCGTAGAACATCATCTGGGACGTCGCGGCGGCCGTCCGCCGCTCGCCCGCGTTCCATGTCGTACGCGCCCACGCGGTGCACGCGATGTCGCTGCGGTCGCCGGCCTTGCCGCAGGCGCGCAGGGCTCCGACGCCGTGGCTGTTCCAGTCGTCGACGGTCGTTGTGGGTGCGGCCGCGGACGGCTGGGGAAGGGCGAACCCCGCAGAGATGGCGAGGACGAGGGGGAGGGCTCTTCGCAGACAGCGCGACAGGTGAGACAACGTTGTCATCACGGGTCGACCTCTGATCGAGAGGGAGAGTGAGAGCGCTCTCGGAAGTTAGCCGCGTGACGCGTCCGCGTCAATGTCATCGCGCAGGATGCTGTACCGCACTCCGTCGCGCCAGCGTCCGTCGCGGAACACGACGCTGCGCAGCACGCCCTCACGGGTGAATCCGGCCTTCTCCAGAGCGCGTTGCTCGGCGATGTTGTCCGACTCGGTGTCGGCCTCGATGCGCATCACGTGCGTGTGGGCGAAGAGGTACCGGACCAGCTGCCGCTGCGCTTCGGTCCCCACGCCCTTGCCGCGCGCCTCCGGGAGCAGAGCGATTCCCATGTTCCAGTAGTGCGTGGTCCGGCTGGAGACGATCTTCCGCCAGGCGACGAAACCCAGCCGCTCGTCGTCCCGCACGACCATCAGCTGGCCCGAGTCCTCGGTGATCAGGCCGGTCTCCGCCCACTGGCGTCGCCAGCGCCGGAGGTCCCACCAGCCGAACCACTGGAAGGGTTCGGCTGTCCGCGGCTCCATCAGGAACCGCTCCATGGCGGGCAGGTCGTCTTCGGCCACCGGGCGCAAGGTCACGCGTTCGATGCTCATCTGGTTACCTCCGTGGATACTCCGCCCTTCAGGGCGGAGAGGAAGCGGACTCCTGCGGAGCCGGGCAGGGGAAGACGATTCGCCCTGAGGGCGGATCACCGTTCAGCCCCAACTGCCTGCAGGGGAGGGCAGGTTGATTTGATAGTTTGTGAGTTGTGAAGACTGGCCCTGTGAAGCGGGCGTATCGGTACCGCTTCTATCCGACTGATGTGCAGGCGGTTGAGCTGTCGCGCACGTTCGGGTGTGTGCGGAAGGTCTACAACATGGCGCTCGCCGCGCGTAGCGAGGCGTGGGCGCGGCAGGAGCGGGTCAGCTACAACGCCACGTCGGCGATGTTGACGGCGTGGAAGAGGAGCGAAGAGTTCGCCTATCTGGGTGAGGTGTCGTCGGTGCCGTTGCAGCAGGCGCTGCGGCATGTGCAGGCGGCGTTCACGAACTTCTTCGGCAAGCGGGCCAGGTATCCGCGGTTCAAGAGCCGGAAGAAGTCGCGGAAGTCTGCGGAGTACACCACCAGCGGGTTCCGCTTCCGTGAGGGGAGACTGACGCTGGCGAAGATGAGTGAGCCGCTGGCGATCGTGTGGTCCCGGCCGCTCCCCGTGGGCGCGGAGCCGTCCACGGTGACCGTGTCCCAGGACAGTGCGGGGCGCTGGTTTGTGTCCCTGCTGTGTGCAGACCCCGACATCACGCCGCTGCCCGCGACGGACACAGCGGTCGGTATCGATGTCGGCCTGGACCATCTGGTGACCCTGTCCAACGGGGAGAAGATCTCCACCCCGCGGTATGAGCGCCGCGACCGCGCCCGCCTTGCCCACGCCCAGCGGGCGCTTGCCCGCAAAGCCAAGGGTGAGGGGGCTAACCGGGCCAAGGCCCGGCGCAAGGTCGCCCGCATCCATGCCCGGATCAGCGACCGCCGCAGGGATCACCTGCACAAGCTGACAACTCGACTCGTGCGCGAAAACCAAACGCTCGTGATCGAGGACCTGAGTGTGCGCAACATGGTCAGGAATCGCAGTCTGGCCCGCGCGATCAGTGACGCGGCGTGGGCGGAGTTGCGGAGCATGCTGGAGTACAAGGCCGCCTGGTACGGGCGGGAAGTGATCGTGATGGACCGCTTCTTCCCGTCCTCCAAGCTGTGCTCCGCCTGCGGCAGTCTCCAGGCGGAGATGCCGCTGAATGTCCGGTCCTGGACCTGCGACTGCGGGACGGTCCATGACCGGGACGTGAACGCGGCCAACAACCTCAAGGCCGCCGGGCTGGCGGTGTCGGTCTGTGGAGCTGGTGTAAGACCTCAACGGAGTACTCCGGGCGGGCAGTCGGCGGTGAATCAGAAACCCTCACAGCGCGAGCCGTGAGAATCCCCCTCGTTCACGAGGGGGAGAAGTCAAGAAGGGCAACCCTAGGCTGCACGGGCGGTCGGCGACGCCGGAAGAGGGATCCGCTCAGGTATACGAGGGATGCCAGCCAAATCCCCTCCCACACCCGGTGATTGCCGCTGCGAACGGCGTGGAGATCGGGAAGGATGCTGCGGGTGCGACCGACCACCGCACCACCGCGACCCGTATGGAATGGAGCGTCCACATGACCTCTCCGGGACCCGAAGATCTCGTCGTCTCTCACGCCTCGCTCGACGACTGGAAGGTGGTCGGCGGATGGGCGGCGGACGAGGGTTGGAATCCCGGGCTGTCCGACAGCGCGAGCTTCTTCGCCCAGGACCCTGAGGGCTTCTTCATCGGCCGCATCGGCGAAGAACCCGTCTCGGCCGTCTCGGTGGTCAACTACGGCGCCGACTATGCCTTCCTGGGGTTCTACCTCGTACGCCCCGACCTGCGCGGCCGGGGCTATGGCATCACCACCTGGAAGACGGCCCTCGCGCACGCCGGCGGCCGCACGGTCGGCCTCGACGGCGTGGTCGCGCAGCAGGACAACTACCGTCAGTCCGGATTCGAGCTCGCCCACCGCACCGTCCGTTTCGGTGGAGTCGCCCCCGTGCGGGAGGTGCCGTCGGGAGTCCGGCCCGCCGAGCAGGCGGATCTCGCGGCGATCACGGCGTACGACAGCGCCTGTTGTCCCGCCGACCGCCCGCGCTTCCTGGAGCGGTGGCTGACCGGGCCGGGCCACCGTACCTTCGTGCGCCTGGCCGACGACGGGCACCTCACCGGCTACGCCGTGATCCGCCCGGCCCGCGACTCCCTGCGCGTCGGACCGCTGTTCGCCGACACCGCCGAGGACGCCCGGGCGCTGTTCGCCCAGTTGTCCGCCCTCGCCGCCGGGAGCGAGCTGGCCATCGACGTCCCCGAGACGAACGCCGCGGGCATCGCCCTTGTCGAGGAACTCGGCCTCGCCCCCTCCTTCGAAACGGCGCGTATGTACACGGGCCCGGTCAGGCCGTTCGCCCAGGAGCGGGTCTACGGCGTCACGACGCTGGAGCTCGGCTAGGCGGTTCGTCGTGGGCCTGCGCCGCGGTGCGACAGGCGGACGCGCGCCACATCAGCCGGCTGGGTGTGATCCGTGACGTCGACGCGCCGACGGGCCGGACCCTGCGGCGGAGATCCGTGCGGGGAAGGCGCGTCGGCGCCCCACGGCCACTGCGGTCGGCGCGGCCGCGATCAGCGGGAGCGATGTCCAGGGGAGTGCTCCGGCACCCGAACGCTTCAGGACGAGCGCGCCGGTGAGGGAACCGGCCGCGATCCCGCGTTTGCGGACGGTGGTCTGCAGCGACGTGGCCACGTCACCGTGGGCCGGGCCGGACGCGTCGACCAGCGCGGTCTGGATGAGGGTGGGCGCTCCGCCGAACGCGCCGCCCCACGCGGCGACGGAGCTGCGGAGTACGGCGGGGGCCCGCGGGTGCCCGTCGGCTCGCCGGGGAAGGCCGGCACCCGCCGCCGCACCCAGCCCGCGAGTGTGAGGGTCAGCACGGCCAGTACGGTGAAGGCCGCGCCCTGGCCGAGGACTTCGGCCGGTGCGGTGAGCGCGGACACTTCCTTGACAGTGCGAAGGTGATGCCCGCCGGCACGAGCGCGATGGGGCGACCGCGCCGCTCGGCCGGAACCATCCGGGCCGCATACCCGACGAGCATCGCCCACAGCGTGCGGCCCATGACCCCGGCCACGAGCCGGGCCACGAAGGTCAGCGGGTACGAGGACGACAGGGCGGTGAGCACGTTGCAGCAGGCGAAGCCCACGAGTGTCCCCATCGGCACCTGGCGGCCGGGCAGATCGCGCAGCGCCGCCGTGCGCGGGGCGGCGGCGAGGAGGAGGTCGGCGCGTAACGGGTCACCAGGAACCCGGCGCGCCCGTCGGAGACGCCGAGATCTGAGGCCGTCGGGGACAGTGCCCCGCGGGCAGCAGTTGGGTCATAATGGCGCGGAAGGCGGCCGTGGACAGGGCGAGCAGACCCGACAGCGGGAGCGCGTAGGCGGGCAGGGCGGTGCTGCGCCGGCCCGCAACCGGGACGCGTTGCCGGCCCATCCGGCGGCGGTTCAGCCGGACCGCGTCAGCCGGCCAGCTCCCGTGCGCGTGCGGCGGCCTCGCGCAACGGGCCGCGGTACAGGGGACCGTGACCCGGGAGCAGGACATCTGCCGCGAGAGCTTCGATGCGCCCGAGCGACGCGCGAGCACCGTCGCGGTCTGCGTCGAACATCGTCGGCAGCAGCTGCGGGCCCCGTACACGTGAAGTCGGGTGACCGCTGACCAGGGCGTCACCGGAGATCACGATTCCGGCATCGGGCAGATGGTAGACGCAGTGACCCGCGGTGTGGCCCGGCGTGTGCACCGGAAGCGGACGGCCGGGCAGGTCGAGCGGCCCCTCCTTGGGGAACGCCTCGGGCCGGGTCATGTGGACGTCCGTGGTCCCGCCCGACCGGATGGCGTGAACCGCCCACGGCAGCACGCCGGGGCGCCATGCCTGGCGCATCACCTGCCCCACACTGACCTGCTGGAGGAACTCGCGTCGCGCGTGCGGCAGTTCCGCCTCGTGCAGATGGACCGGGATGTCGTAGGTGGCGCTGAGGTACTCGGCGGAGCCGAGGTGGTCGTTGTGCGCGTGGGTGATGAGCACGGCGCTGACTGCCTCGGGCGCGTGGCCGAGTGCCTCCAACGACGCGAGGAGTTCCTGGCGGTCCCCGGGATACCCCGTGTCGATCAGAGTGACGGCGTCGCCGTCGGTCAGGACCACCCAGTTGGTGTTGCTGCCGTGGACCAGATGAACTCCGGCGGCCGCCTCAACGATCGCATCCTCGCGCATGACCATCCCGACGCTTGAAATCTGTTCACGGCCGAAGGGGGCCGCGTCAGGGCGAAGGTATCGCGAGCGCAGGGGCGGGCCGCCGCCGCCCTCACGGACACCACGCGCCTGGTGGCCGAAGGTGAACGGCCCGTTCCGGCAAGGGACTTGACGCGGGACAGACAAGACCGCTCCCATATGGCGAGTCTCGTTGACTTTTGTTCGAGTCTGCGAATAAACCGCTCAAGGGAGAGCCGTATGTCCCCTATTTCGAACACGCTGTGTCTCACACGCCTCTTGAGACGCGCAGGCATTCATTGCGCCGTCCTCCTGCTCGCCGTCGCCGGGCTGGCCGGACTCGGACGCCCGGCCGCACCACTGACGGCCGAGCCGACAGCGGTCAGCACCAACCAGATAACTGGGGCTTCGACTACAAGTCCCTTCACCCCGCGGCAGCCTGGTCCGCCCCGCCGAGCTCCGCGCGGCCCGGGCGGCGGGCGATCCCGAGGCCCTGCACCAGGCCGAAGTCGCGGCGGTCCAGGAGGCGGTGGCCTTCCAGCGCAGGATCCGTTCCACGGTCGTCACCGACGGGGACTTTCCCCGCGAGGACTTCCGCGGCGCCGTCTTCGACGCCGTCTCCGGTTTCCGTCGTACACAGGAGGTGACACCCGAGGGTCTGGCCGGCTGGGTGGCGGAGTCCCTGCCCAAGGCCAACGGCCCGCTGCTCGCGGACTGGGCTGCCCGGCTCGCCCAGCTGACGGTGATCGCTCCCAAGGCATCGCTGCCGTCCCCGGCCTACCTGGCCGCCACCACCTTCGACCCCGAACTGGTCGGCTCCGGCGGCCCGGCCTCGGCCCGCGAACTCGGCGAGGCCCTCGCGGAGATCATCCGGGCGGAGATCCAGCTCCTGGTGTCCCGCGGTGTCCGCCTGATCCAGCTCGACAACCCGCTGCTGCTCGGCCAGGTCGCCGCCGAACCCGCCGCTCCCGGTGCGCTCTCCTTCGAGGACGCGCTGGCCGTGGAGGCCCTGGCGGCACGGCGGTGGAGACGCTCGCCCGCTACTGCTGGGGCAACGAGTTCTGAGCCGGTGGCCCGCAGGGGAGCCGGGAAGCGTGCCCGCGCTTCCCGGCGGGGCCTCAGAGGACCTCGGCGAAGGTCACCGTGCGCTCGGTCAGCAGCGGCCACACGGTCTCCACGATCAGTTCCTCGAAGTGGTCGGCGGCCTTGTGCGCGTCGAAACCGGCGCGGTCGGTGTACTGCTCGTACAGCACGAAACTCCCCGGCCGGTCCGCCTCGGCGTGCACCTCGTACGCCAGGTTCGCAGGCTCGGCACGGGTGTGCTCGCGCACCTTGAGCAGCGCGGCACGCACGGTGGCCTCGTCGGCGGGCTCACAGTGGTAGCGGGCGATGACTGCGTAGGCCATGGCTGTCTCTCCTCAGCGGAATATGGGCTCCCGGCGGCATGGAACACGCCGTCCGGCCTGCCGATTCCAGCACGGATCACCCGTCCGTCGAACCGCGCGCGGCGCAAGCAATGCCTGCCTGCGCGGGGCTGGCGGCCCTGCCCCGACATGGTGTGTTGTCGCATCTGGCCCACTGCGGCCGCCGACTGCGCAGACCGCGGACCCGCACCGCGGCGGACGAAGGAAGTGATCTTCATGCGAACCCTGGAAACCCTCTCCGGTGGAGAGTGGGTGGCGACCGGCGAGTGGATCGATGCCCACGACCCGGCCGATGTCCGCACCCCGGTCGCCCGCATCCCCGCGCTCGCCGCCAAGGACGTCGCCCGGGCCTACGACCACGCAGAGCGCGGGTTCGCCGGCTGGAAGCGCACCAGCCCCTTCGAGCGGGCGCGCATCCTCACCGACGCGGCGCGGCTGATCCGCGAGCGGGTCGAGCGGATCGCGGCCGACGTCACCGCCGAGAACGGCAAGACCACGGCCGAGGCCCGCGGCGAGACCCTGAAGGCCGCCGACTTCCTCGACTACTACGCCGGCCTGGCCCGCCAGGGCTACGGCACCCTGCTGCACGACGCTCGCCCCCACACACGTACGCACATCCAGCGGGAACCGATCGGCGTGATCCTCGTGATCAGCCCGTGGAACGATCCGCTGATCACCCCGGCCCGCAAGCTGGCCCCGCTGCTCGCGGCAGGCAACGCGGCCGTCTTCAAGCCGGCCACCGAGACCCCGCTCTCCGGACTGCACTTCGCCCGCGCCCTGCACGACGCGGGCCTGCCGGCCGGAGTCCTGAACGTGGTGACGGGCCGCACCGCGGAGATCGAGGAGGCGCTCCTCGACGACCCGCGGATCGTCGGCATCACCTTCACCGGCTCCAACGCGGTGGGCAACCGGATCCGCCGCCGTCTCGCCGACCGCAACGTCCGCTTCCAGGGCGAACCCGGCGGCAAGAGCGCCTCCGTGGTCCTCGGGGACGCCGACCTGCCGACCGCCGCGAAGGCCGTCGTCGCCGCCTCCTTCGGTCAGGCCGGGCGGCGCTGCACCGCCACCAGCAGGGTCGTCGTCGAGCGGCCGGTGTACGAGGAGTTCACCCGGCTCCTCGTCGCCGAGGTCGAGGCGCTGACCATCGGCCCGGGCAGCGACCCGGCCACCACCCTGTGCCCGTTGTCCAGTCCCCAGCAGCGCGACTCCGTCCTCGCGGACCTGGGCCGCGCGATCGAGCAGGGCGCCACCGTTCTCACCGGCGGCAGGGCGGACACCGAGGGCGAGCGGGCGCACGGCTGCTATGTACAGCCGACCGTCCTCGCCGACGTCACCGCCGAGACGGCGATCTGGCGCGAGGAGGTCTTCGGACCGGTCCTAGCCGTCCGCGCCGTCGACGACTTCGCGCAGGCCGTCGAGGCGGTGAACGACTCCGACTTCGGGCTCGCCGCCGCCGTGTTCACCCGCGATCTCGCCCGCGCCCACCACTTCGCGGACGAGGCCGAGTGCGGGCAGATAGCGGTGAACACCACCACCACCGGCTGGGACGTGCATCTGCCCTTCGGCGGGTTCCGTGACTCCGGTACGGCCTACAAGGAGCAGGGCGAGGAGGTCCTGCGGTTCTCCACCCGCGTCAAGACGGTCGCCATTCACCTGGGCGCCTGAGCGCGCCCTCAGTGTCGAGAGAGAGGAGGATGCCGATGGCTGACGAGACGATCGGCATCGTGGGCGCGGGCATCGTGGGCCTGGCCACCGGCCGGGAGAGCGCGCTGCGCCGCCCGGGCACCAGGGTCGTGGTGCTGGAGAAGGAGCGGGAGGTCGCGGTCCACCAGACCGGGCACAACTCGGGCGTGGTGCACGCCGGCATCTACTACGCGCCGGGCAGCCTCAAGGCGGAACTGTGCGTGCGAGGCGTGGCCGTCCTGCGTGAGTACTGTCAGGACCGGGGGCTGCCGTACGAGCAGATCGGCAAGCTCGTGGTGGCGGTGCGCGAGGACGAGCTGGGCCGGATGGACAACCTCTACGCGCGGGCCAGGAACAATCACGTACCCGACCTGAGGAAGATCTCCAAGGAGGAGATCAAGGAGCTGGAGCCCCACGCCGGGGGCATCGCGGCGCTGCACTCCCCGCGCACCGCGATCACCGACTATCCGGCGATCGCACGGGAGTTCGCCAGGGACATCGAGGCCTCGGGCGGCGAGGTGAAGCTCGGTTTCCCGGTCACCTCCATCACCACCGTCCCGGGCGGCATCGAGGTGGCCTCAGGGCAGGAACGCGTCCGCGTCGACCGGCTGATCCTCTGCGCGGGCCTCCACTCGGACGCCGTCGCCAAGCTCGCCCAGGACAAGAGAGAACCGAAGATCATCCCGTTCCGGGGCGAGTACATGCTCCTCAAACCGGAGCGCACGGACCTGGTGCGCGGTCTCATCTACCCGGTCCCGGACCCGCGTTACCCCTTCCTCGGCGTGCACTTCACCCCGCGGGTCGACGGTTCGGTCGAGGTCGGGCCGAACGCCGTCCTGGCCCTGGCCAGGGAGGGCTACAGGCTCAGCAGGTTCTCCCTGAAGGACCTCGCCGGACTCGCCGCCTACCCCGGCTCCTGGAAGATGGCCGCCCAGCACTGGAGGACGGGCATCAAGGAGTACCGCAGCTCGCTGTCCATGGCGGCCTTCATGAAGGACGCCGAGCTGTACGTCCCCGGGGTCGGCGTCCGCGACGTGGTCCGCGGCGGGGCCGGGGTGCGCGCCCAGGCCCTGGACCCGGACGGCACGCTCGTGGACGACTTCCGCATCCACCAGGTGGGCCGGATCACCGCCGTGCGCAACGCGCCCTCGCCGGCCGCCACGGCGTCCATGGCGATCGCCGAGCACATCGTCGACGCCGTCCTCGACGACGCCTCCGCAATCTGAAAATGCCCTGGGTGCAGCGCACTTTCACGCAAGAACAGCTTGCACTCCCAGGACTCGGCAAGGCCTCGGGTCCCGCCTAGCGTTCCTTCCGTAGCACCCGAACACCCGCTTAAAAAGGAAGAGTTGAAGACATGTTCGTTGTCGACACGCAGATCCACATCTGGAAGGAAGAGACCCCGGAGCGCCCCTGGGTCCCGGGCGCGCGGGAGCGCATCCGCCTCAACGGGCACCGCGAGGACCCCTTCTCGTACGAGGAAGCCCTTGAGCTCATGGACGAGGCCGGTGTCAACCGGGCGCTGATCCTGCCTCCGTCGTGGGAGGGCAACCGCATCGACTACGCCCTGGAGGCCTGCGAGGCGCACCCGGACCGCTTCGACATCATGGCCCGCGTCCCGCAGGACGACCCGGTCGAGGGCACGGCCCTGCTGAAGGACTTCGCCCAGAACCCGCACATCAAGGGCACCCGGCTCACCTTCCACCGCCCGCAGGACCGTAACTGGATGATCGACGGCACCAACGACTGGTACTGGCCGATCGCCGAGGAGCTCTCCATCCCCACCATGGTGCACGCCCCGATCTGGAAGCGTGAGCTCGGCCAGATCGCCGCCAAGCACCCCGGCCTGAAGATCATCATCGACCGCATGGGCATCATGGCCCGCTGCGTGGACGACGCGATCGGCTACTGGGTCCAGGAGACCGCCGACCTCGCCGAGCACCCCAACATCTACGTCAAAGGTCTCGGCGCTGCCCGGCTACTCGACGCAGCCCTTCCCGAACAAGAACATCGAGAAGTACGTGCGCGAGATGGTCGACAGGATGGGCCCGCGGCGCTGCTTCTACGGCACCGACATCACCCGCCTGCTCGGCCACGGCATCACCTACACCGACACCATCGAACAGTTCACCAGGCACTGGGAGTTCACGCCCGAGGAGCTTGAGTGGATCACGGGCCTCGGCATCTCCGAGGTCCTCGACTGGCCGATCAACACCGCCAGAACGCCCTGCTCATCGCCATCGACCCGGCGGCCTTCGGCGATGCGGAGGACTTCGCCGCGACGGTCGACGCCACCCTGAGCACCCTCAAGGGGCTGCCGTCGGCGGACGGCGCGGAGGGCGTGTTCTATCCCGGCGAGCGCAGCGCCGCGGTGGCCGTGGAGCGTGCCGAGCAGCGGGGTACCCGTGGCGCCGAAGGTGTGACGCGAACTGACGGAGAGCGCCGGGAAGTTCGGCATCACACCCCCCGAGGCCCGGTCGTAGGGCCGGCACAGTCTCCATGAAGGGGGATGGAGGGGCGGATGGCCGGGGCGTACCAGGTGCGGTGGGACACCCTGGCCACCTCGTCCGCCCCGACGCGCCCGGCCACTCGCTCCGCCCCGACGTCCTGGGCGCCTCATCGGGCCCCTAAGGGCTCGGGCGCCTCATCAGCGCTCGAAGGGTGCCGGCGCCTCAGGGAGCCCCGATGCGCCCGGGCCCCTCATCGGCCCTGACGTGTCCGCCCACCCCGTCCCGCCCGAGGCGCCCGTCCGGTCCGTCCGCGGCGGTCTCACGCCCGCTCAACCGGCGTCGGGCGCCTCGGCGTTCACGGCGCGCCGCACATGCCGGGCGATCAGGGCGTAGACCTCCCGGGCCTTCACGTCGTCGTTGACGTCGTAACCGTGATCGGCCTGGGGGACGTCGTGGTATTCGACAAGGGCCCCGGCCTGCCGAAGGCGCTCGGCGTACCGCTCGCCCTCCGCCTTGAGGAGGTCGAACTCCGCTGTGATCACCAGGGCCGGGGCGATGCCGGAGAGATCGGCGGTGTCCGACGGATGGGCGGGCGACACCAGCCGGTCGGTGCGCCGGCGCGGGTCCGGAACGTACGAGGTGTCGAAGACTTCAGCCATCCACGGGCGCAGCAGCGGCTTGGCAATGGCGGCGCGCTTGTCCTTGTCGCTGGTCGCGAGGTCGAGCGGCGGGTAGTGAAGGACCTGCAGCGCGATCGAAGGCCCGCCTTCCTCGAGAGCCTGACGGGCCACGGCCGCGGCGAGACCGCCTCCGGCGCTCTGTCCGCCGACGGAGAGGCGGCTGCCGTCCCAGCCGTGTTCGCCGCCGTGTCCGGCGATCCACCGGACGACCTCGAAGGCCTGCCGGGGCGGGGCGGGAAACCGGTGTTGCGGGGCGACGACGTAGTCCACGTTGATCACGGCGACTCCCGCCTCCGCGGCGAGGAAACGGCACAGCGGATCGTCGATCTCCGTCTGGGACATGACGTAGCCGCCGCCGTGGAAGTTGACGTGAACCGGCGGAGGTGGACCCTCGGTGGTCGGCAGGTACACCACGACCCGGGCGTCGGCGACCGAGGTCGGGATCTTCAACTCGCTTACGCTGCGCGGGAATTCCGGAAGGCGGCTGTGGGAAGCGGCCGCGGAGCCCCGGCCGCCCGAACGCCGGTCCGCCAACAGAGCGAGGCGCTGCATCGATGTGGCGGCGAAGGACGCCACCGCGGGCCGGGCGAGGAGGGACATACGGTTCCGTTCGTCGAGCCGAGTCGCCAACCGACAGGATTCCTGGCAATCGCGCGGTCATGCTAGCACGGAGCTCGCAGGCTCTCGGGTGGCCGCCGAGGTCGATCAAGCGGGCGTCATGGCCCACTCGACATGACCCATCAAAGGAGGTGCCTGATCCCGGCGGGGATCACCACTTCCTCCCGGTGCAGCCCGGTCACCTGCCGCAGCCCGGTACTGCGCAGGCCGACATCCTCCGGCCGCACCGGTTCCCGCCGACGCACAGGAACGCACCGAGCGCGTTCGTGGTGTCCATGTCGACCACGGTAGGTCGGCTCTCCCGGAGGTGACTGTCCCTGACACTCCCAGGAGCACCGGGCAGCCCGCGGCGCCCGGCCCCGATCCGACCAGTGCATCCTCGACAGGCTCGCCGGTGTCCGCGTCATGCCGCGGGCACCGGCGCGGTGAGCGCTTCCCTCAGGCGGCGCGCAGTGGGGCCAGAGCCCGGCTCCAGGCCACCACCTGGTCCAGCGTGGTGCCGAGGGCCTCGCGCTGGAAGTCGCCGGGCTTGAAGACGCTGAAGTTCTCGAAGTCGGTGAACAGCGACAGCGCGACCTGGGCGCGTACGTCGGCCATCTGGAGTTCGCCGGCGATCAGGCGAAGATGTTCCACCGCGCGGGTGCCGCCGGCCGAGCCGTAACTGACGAACCCCACGGCCTTGTTGTTCCACTCGGCGTACAGGAAGTCGATGGCGTTCTTCAGTGCGCCGGAGGTGGAGTGGTTGTACTCCGGCGTCACCATCACAAAGCCGTCGAACGAGGCGATCTTGTCGGCCCAGTTCAGCGTGTGCGGCTGGGTGTACTGGCCCAGTGACGGCGGGTACGCCTCGTCGAGGTGGGGGAGCTTGTAGTCGAGCAGGTCGACGAGCTCGAACTCCGCGTCGGTGCGCTGCGCGGCGACCTCGTGCACCCAGCGGGCGACGGCCTCCCCGTTGCGTCCGGGGCGGGTGCTGCCGAGGATGATTCCGATCTTGGTCATGGCTGTCCCTCAAAGACTCTCTGGTCATCTCGATCCGATGTCTCCGGTCCAGCGGATCCATCAGCGAGAAGTACTTGCTCCGTCAAGTAATCATGCAATGCTTGCTGCGTCAAGCAAGTAGGATGTGATGCATGCCGACCGCCGAGCAGCCACTGCAACCCCTGAGTGCGGACGAGGAAGCGCTGCTGCGCCAACTCGGTCGCGTGATGATCGTCCTGCCCCGTGTGATCGACGCGGACATGATGCGCGAGCAGCATCTGCCGGTCTCCGAGTACACGGCCCTGATGCACCTCTCCGAGGCCCCGGGCCGGCGGATGCGGATGAGTGAGCTCGCCGCCACCGCCAACCTTTCGCTGAGCGGAATGACCCGCGTCGTCACCCGTCTGGAGAAACAGGGCCTGATCGAACGGACCAGGTGCGACGAGGACGGCCGTGGGTGGAACGCCGTTCTCACCGACGCGGGCCTCGCCCGGCTGGAGGAGGCGTGGCCCGCCCATCTGGCCAGCGCCCGGCGCCATGTCTTCGACCACCTCGAAGGCACCGACCTGACGCTGCTCGTCGAGGCACTGCAGCGCATCGCGCCCTGAGGCACCGAGCGAAGAACCGAGGAGTACGAGATGTCCAACCCTTCGATCGATCCGACCGGCGGGGGAGGTGTCACGCTGGGGCTCGACACGTTCGGTGACGTGACGAACGACGCCGAGGGCAGGTCGCTGTCCCACGGCCAGGCCATCCGCGGTCTGGTGGCGGAAGGCGTCCTCGCCGACCAGGTCGGCCTGGACCACTTCGGCATCGGCGAGCACCACACCGACACGATGCCGCTCTCAGCTGCCGACGTCGTGCTCGCGGCCATCGCGGCGCGCACGTCGCACATCCGCCTGGGATCGGCGGTGACGGTGATCAGTTCCGACGATCCCGTCCGTGTCTTCCAGCGCTACGCCACCCTCGACGGCGTGTCCGGCGGTCGCGCCGAGGTGATCCTCGGCAGGGGATCGAGTACCGAGTCCTTCCCGCTCTTCGGGTATGACCTGAGCGACTACGAGGAACTGTTCGAGGAGAAGCTCGAACTCTTCGCCGAGCTCCTGCAGGAGAAGCCCGTCACCTGGTCCGGGAACACCCGCCCCTCCCTCGACGGCATGTCCGTCTACCCGCACAGCGAGTCGGGAGCGATTCCGACCTGGGTCGGCGTCGGCGGCAGCCCGCAGTCGGTCGTCCGGACCGCCCGGTACGGGTTCTCGCTGATGCTCGCGATCATCGGGGGCGAAACGGCCCGCTTCGCGCCGTTCTCGCAGCTGTTCCAGCAGGCACTGGAGAAGTTCGGGCAACCCCGGCGACCCGTCGGCGTACATGCGCCGGGCCATGTCGCCGCCACCGACGAACAGGCGCTGGAGGAGTTTCTGCCCGCCTTCGAAGCCGTGATCCGCAGCGTCTCCAAGCAGCGCGGCTTCCGCGCCCCCACCCGCGAGAGCCTCATGCGCGATGTCGGCCCCGGTGGCGCGCTGCACGTCGGATCGCCCGAAACCGTGGCCCGCAAGATCACGGCCACCCTCAAGGACCTCGACGCGACCCGTTTCGACCTCAAGTACGGGATGCACGGCATGCCGCACTCCGCGCTCATGACCAACATCGAGCTGTTCGGCACCGAAGTGGCACCGCTGGTCCGCGAGATGATGGGCTCCTGACGCCTTGCATGCCTGAGTGACGGGGCACCGGAGGCCCCGTCACCCGGCGTGCCACCACCTGCCGCGCAGGGTGTCGCTAGGGCAGCAGGTTGATCTTGAACGTGGACGTCGTGTTCTTCACGTCCTGTACGTTCTCGCTCAACTTCAGGTTGTGGAAGGTGACTTCACCGACGGCAGGACCCTGCCCGGCCTCCGGCAGCTCGTTGGCCCACAGTCCGAAGCCGGACTTCGCGTCGTACGCGTCGCCGCTCCTGTGCGCCCCGGAGATCGTCACGTCCGTGAGGACGGTGTCCTTGATCGGGAACTGTGGCTGTCCTCCCACGTAGTTCGTCTGGAACATGATGCCGCTGTACGTCGGATCGACGATGTCGACGTTGTTGACGCGGATCCCCTGGAAGACCTTCGAGGCGGAGAACATCCAGATGCCGGGGAAGGTCTGTCCACCCCAGAAGTGACCGCCCGAGCGGACGATCGAGATGTTCTCCAAGGTCGTCGGATCCGTGCCGAAGCCGTTCATCGGGTAGCCGAAGTCCAGCGAGCTGACGGTGATACCGGAGTAGACGAGCGTGTCGGCGATGTGGATGTTGCGGAAGGTGTTGTCGTAGCCGCCGTAGACGGCGATGCCCGCCGCGCGCCAGGTCAGGATCGACGTGAGGTTCTCGTAGACGTTGTTCTTCTCGTCGGCTCCGCCCGCGTCGATCGCGGAGAACAGCGCGAAGCTGTCGTCACCGGTGGCCCGCGCCTCGTTGTTGACGACGTGGTTGTCGGTGCTGCCGTTGGTCATGTTGACGCCGTCGGCGAACATGTCGCGGATCCGCGAGTTCTTGATGGTGATGCTGTCGGTGTTGGCGCCCCAGTAGAGGCACACCATGTGCTCGTTCCAGATGTTGTCGATGGTGACGTCGGAGACGTTGGAGAAGTCGAACACCTTGCCCGGACCGTCGATGCGGGAGGTGTAGTTGCCGAAGTACGCGAAGTTCGCGAACGACGACCCCTTGGCCGTGGCGTCCGCCCGGAAACCGATGTCCGTGTTCTCCTGCGCCGACGGCGCGTGGAAGTGGGTGTACCAGGGCCCGGCGCCGACGACCTTGACCGCCTTGCCGTACACCTGGAACTTGCTCGACGTCTCGTAGTCACCGGCCGGCAGATAGACGCCGACGAGCTTGCCCGTCGTGTCCATGCGCACTTTGTCGAGCGCGTTCTGCACGTCCTGCTGCGCGAACCCGGCCGGGACCGCGTACGTCGCCGGATCCGGATTGGGGATCGCCGACACCTGCTCCAGGCTCACGAAGTCGATCGCGTACTTCGAGTCGTTGGCGGCGTCCTTCTGGAGACGGATCTTGCTGCCGGCCGAAACCGTGCGACCGAGCATCAGGTTCGCCTCGTCGTAGATGTGACGCGGTGAGCCCGAGCCCGGCGAATTGCCCGGACCGGTCTCCGCCCCGTACAGCCAGGCGTACTGGGACGTGAGGTCGATGGCTTTGAGGAACTCGCCGTCGACGTAGACGTCGAGCGTGGAGTTCGTGCCGCCACCGCCCGGGGAGTCCGGGATGGAGAAGCGGGTCACCAGGGTGTTGGCGTCGGCCTTGGTGGTCCATTCCACGTAGTTGCCGGTGCTGTTGAGCGTGACGGCCTTGCGGCCGGAGGCCTCGCCCGCGATGTCGCCGACGGTGCGGTTGGGCCCGACGGTCTGGGCGCCGCCTCCCACCGTGCCGTCCTCGGCCTCGTACATGTCGTACGGCATGTCGGCGCCGCGTCCGACGAACAGCGGCAGGCTGCTGGTGTTGTTGTCGCGCTTGACCGGCAGTTCGCCGGCGTCGGCCGCGATCACGGTCTTCACGGTGAACTTGCCCTTGCCGGCGGTCCAGGTGCCGAGCTTCACGGGGGAGGTGGTGCCACCCGCGGCGATGGCACCGTCGTAGGAGCCGGTGAGCGTCTTCACGGTCGCACCGGAGGAGTCGAGCAGGCTGAGCGTGATGCCGTGGCTGGCGTTCGCGGCGGCGATCGTGCCCTGGTTCTTCAGGGTGACGGAGAAGGTGACCGTGTCACCCTCGGCCGGTGCGCTCGGCGACCAGCCGACAGGTGAGGCAATGAGGTCGGAGGTGGATACGGGCTTGATGACGAGGGAGGTGGGGCTGGTGTAGGAGTTGTTGCCCTCGTTCTGCTCGATGACCTTGTTGTCCGGGTCGACGACGGCGCCGACTTGATAGGTCCCGGCATCACGGGCGCCGATGTCCGCGGTGACCGTCGCCGAGGCACCGGCCGCCAGAGCGCCGAGGGAGGCGGAACCCACTTTGGTGCCGCCCAGCTGGAATTGGACGTCGGTGGCGTCCGAGGCCTCCGTACCCGTGTTGCGCACGGTCGCGGTCAGCTTCAGGGCGTCGGACTCGACCGGGTTGTCCGGGACCGAGGCTATGCCGGTGACCTCGAGGTCGGGGTTCGGGGCCGGCTTGCCCAGCACCTGGAACTCGGCCACCTGCCCGGCGGGCGCTCCCGAGTTGGCGGTGAACACCAGCTGGACTTCGGCGACTCGGGCCGAGACGGTGATGCGCACCGTGTTCCCGCTCGCCGGGTCGAACGAGTACTCCTTGGCGTCCACCAGATTCGTGAACGAGCCGGCTTTCTGCTCCCGCCCGAGGACCTGGATCCGCTGCGTACGGGTCGCCCAGGCCGCGTCCGGACTGAGCTTCAGGACCACGGAGTTGACGTCGGCGTTGGCCCCCAGCCGCACGGTCAGGCTGTTCGGATAGGAGCCCGGGCCGCCCTCCCAGTAGGTGCTGGTGCTGTCGTCGTCGGCGTTCTCCGCGGCGAAGCTGTACACGCTGGACGACGCCGTGATCGGCTTGCCCACGGCGAGGTTGGCATCGTCGCTCGTGGAGCCGGTGCGCGTGACGGAGTTGCTGTTGGCGGACACGTTGCCCGCCGCGTCCTTGGCGCGTACGTAGTACGTCACCGTCGCCGAGGCGGGCCGGCTGTCCGTGTACGTCGTGACGTCACCGGCGACGCTCTGACGCAGGGTGCCGTTGGCGTACACGTCGTAGCCGGTGACCTTGACATTGTCCGTCGACGCCTGCCAGGTGAGCTTGACCTGACCACTGGTGGCCTCTGTGAAGGCTAGGTTGCCGGGTGCGGTCGGTGCCTGGGTGTCGCCCGAATCGCCCTTGCGGGTCACGGTGTTGCTGTTGGCGGACACGTTGCCCGCCGCGTCGTTGGCGCGCACGTAGTACGCGACGGTCACTGAGGAGGGCTGGGTGTCGGTGTACGTCGTGACGTCACCGCCGATCGAGGTCCTCAACTCGCCGTTGGCGTAGATGTCGTAGCCGGTGACCCCGACGTCGTCGGTGGCGGCCTTCCACGTCAATTCGATCTGCCCGGTGGCGGGTTCGGTGTAGGCCAGGTCGGTGGGGGCGCTCGGTGCCCGGGTGTCACCCGTGGTGGGTCCGTACACCTCCAACTCCGAGATCTGGCCCGCTGGTTGACCGGTGTTGGCGCTCACCAGCACGCGCACGTACCGCGTGGTGGTGGCGTCGAAGCCGAGGGTCTGCGACTGGTCGTTCGCCGCGTTGAAGTCGTAGGCCTTCGAGGCGGTGAGGTCGCTGAAGTCCGAACCGTTCGTGCTGCCCTGGAGCGTAAGGGTCTCGGTCCGCGCGCCCCAGTTGGCCGGCAGACGCAGCACCACCCGGTCGACGCGCACGGAGGACCCGAGGTCGACCTGGACCCACTGCGGAAGGGCGTCGTTCCTGCTCTCCCAGTAGCTGGCCCGGTTGCCGTCGCCCGCGTTGGCGGGGAGATACGTCTGGGTGTAGCTGCTCGCCGTGAACTGCTTGCCCGCGGCGAGGTTGCCCGAGGAGTCGGTCGCGCCGTGCACTTCCAGCTCGGCGAGCTGCGCGGCCGCCCAGCCGGTGTTCGCGGTGAGGCTGATGCGTACGTAGCGGGTCTGAGTGGCCGGGAACGAGATCGTCACCGTGTTGCCCGCGCTCGGCGCGAAGGCGTACGACGCCGAGGACTTGATGGTGTCGAAGCTCGTGCCGTCACCGCTGCCCTGGACCGCGAGCGTCTCATTACGACTTTCCCATGACGGGGGGAGCTTCAGCACCACCTCGTCCACCCGGCTGGACGCGCCGAGGTCGACCTGAACCCACTGGGGGAAGTCCGCTCCCGAACTCTCCCAGTACGTAGCGGAGTTGCCGTCCGTGATGTGGGCCGCGCCGTACTCCTGTTTCGAGCTGCCGGCCGTGGCGGCCTTGCCCGCGGCGAGATCGGGACCGCCGGCCGCCGTCGCGGTGGTGGTCAGCGCCGGGAGTCCTGTGAGAGCCAGTGCGAATGTCAGCAGAGCGGCCGACAAGCAGCCTCTCCAACGATGTCCGGTCATGCTTCTCCTGCCCTTGAGCGATGTCGCGTCGATGCGGAACAGGTGCGAGAGAGCTTGATGATCCGAATTTTGCGTTCAGTTGTTAAAGAATTGCATGGTGATATTGGTCAGTCCACAACTGATGCAGACATAGTTGCTCTTGTCCGTCACGAAGGGGGCATCAGGGGCCCGCGCGCAGCAGTCGTGCGCTCGAAGCGCCGACCGTTCCTGTCGCCAACATGGAGAACAAAATTGTTGACAATCTTGTTGGACTAGATTTACGTTCGACAGGCACTCACTCAGGGAGGGCGCAATGCAGAAGGAAGCCCGTCCAGGCACCGGAGAGCAGGCCAAGCAGCACGCACTGGTGCAGCTGCGGCAGGCGATTCTGCGCGGCGAGATGGCACCGGCCCAGCGGCTGGTGGAGAACGAACTCGCCGAACAGTTCGGTGTCACTCGGGCCAGCGTCCGGGCGGCGCTGATCGAGCTGGAATCGGAGGGACTGGTCGAGCGGATCCGCAACCGCGGATCGAGGGTGCGGGTGGTGACGGTCGAGGAAGCGGTGGCCATCACCGAGTGCCGCATGGCCCTCGAAGCGCTGTGTGCGGCCAAGGCGGCCATCGCGGCCAGCGATGAACAGCTGGCCGAGCTGGACGACTTGGGCGCGGCGATGTCCAAGGCGGTCGCCGACGGCGAGCCGGTGACCTACTCCGAGCTCAATCACGAAGTGCACGCCCGGATCAGGGAGTTCTCCGGTCAGCAGGTGGCCGTGGAGCTCCTGGAGCGCCTCAACGCTCAGCTGGTGCGCCACCGCTTCCAGTTGGCGCTCAGACCGGGGCGTGCCCAGCAGTCCCTGAGTGAACACCTGGCCATGATCGAAGCGATCAGGGCCAGGGACCCGCAGGCGGCCGAAGCGGCCGTCCGCGTCCACCTCGGCAGTGTGATCGACGCGCTGCGCGACTGACGTACCGCGCGGCCGGCGCGCTGTGCGACGGACCAGACCGAGGTGGACGTATACCTGTCCACCAAGGAGATTTCTGCAATGACGCACGGCAAAGCGCCCGACACCCCACGATCGACGCTGGTCGTCACCGCGCATGCCGGGGACTTCGTGTGGCGCGCCGGGGGAGCCATCGCCCTGGCCGCCTCCCGGGGCGAGAAGGTCACCATCGCGTGCCTGACCTTCGGTGAGCGCGGCGAGTCCGCCAAGGCGTGGTGCGAGGGCAAGAAGCTGGAAGAGATCAAGGCCATGCGCCGGGACGAGGCGGAGCGCGCCGCCGCGACCCTCGGCGGCGAGGTCCGCTTCTTCGATGCCGGCGACTACCCGCTGACCGCCACCGCCGAACTGACCGATCAGCTCGTGGCCGTCTACCGCGAGACCCAGCCGGACGTCGTTCTCACCCACCCAACCGAGGACCCGTACAACGGCGACCACCCGGCCGCCCATCGCATGGCTCTGGAGGCCCGCGTCCTCGCCCAGGCCATCGGCTACCCCGGTCCGGGCGAGATCATCGGTGCTCCGCCGGTCTTCTACTTCGAGCCGCACCAGCCCGAGATGAGCGGCTTCAAGCCCGAGGTCCTTCTCGACATCACCGAGGTGTGGGAGACCAAGCGCAAGGCCATGGAATGCCTCGGCGCCCAACAGCACCTGTGGGACTACTACACCGACCTCGCCGTCCGCCGCGGTATGCAGCTCAGGCGCAACGCCGGCCCCAACCTGGGCCTGGCCCACAAAACCATGGCCGAGGCCTACATGCGTCCGTACCCGCAGATCACGAAGGAGCTGGCATGAGCGGCCTGATCGTCACCAATCCGCCGAAGGCCGACGCGAAGGACGTCGAGGCGGTCGGGGCGTACGGTGTCGCCACCGTGCACGAGGCGATGGGCCGCACCGGCCTGCTCGGCACCCACCTGCGCCCGAACCAGCAGGGCACGCGCGTCGCGGGCACCGCGGTCACGGTGCTCTCCTGGCCCGGTGACAACCTCATGATCCACGCCGCCGTCGAGCAGTGCGGCGAGGGCGACATCCTGGTCGTCACCACCACCTCGCCCTCCAGCGACGGCATGTTCGGTGAGCTGTTCGCCACGGCGCTCCAGCGGCGCGGTGTGCGCGGCCTGATCATCAACGCGGGCATCCGGGACACCGCCGAGCTGCGTGACATGGGCTTCCCGGCCTGGGCCGCGGCGGTCAGCCCGCAGGGCACGGTCAAGGCGACCGGCGGCTCGGTCAACGTACCGGTGGCCATCGGCGGCCAGATCGTCCGGCCCGGCGACGTGATCCTCGCCGACGACGACGGTGTGGTGTGCGTGCCCCGCGAGGGCGCCCGGCGCGCCGCTGAGGCGTCCGAAGCCCGCGAGAACAAGGAGGCGGCGGCCCGCGCCGCCTTCATCGAGGGCCAACTCGGCCTGGACCGCTACGGGTTGCGCGAGACACTCGTGCGACTCGGCGTCACCTGCCAGTCGTACGAGGAATACGTCCGGGGAGGGGCGTACGAGCGGGACGGAGCGCAGTCATGACCGAACTCGAGGAGGTGCGCTGCATGCTCATGCGCGGCGGCACCTCCAAGGGCGCCTACTTCCTGGCCGACGAGCTGCCCTCCGACACCGCCGCGCGCGATGACCTGCTGTTGCGCGTGATGGGCAGCCCGGACCCGCGCCAGATCGACGGCCTGGGCGGGGCGCACCCCCTGACCAGCAAGGTGGCCGTGGTCTCCGCATCGGCCGACCCCGAGGCGGACGTCGACTACCTGTTCCTGCAGGTCGCCGTCGACCGACCCGAGGTGTCCGACCGGCAGAACTGCGGCAACATCCTGGCCGGGGTGGGGCCCTTCGCTGTCGAGCGCGGACTGGTCGTGCCGGGGGAGGAGCGGACCTCCGTAAGGATCCGTATGCGCAACACCGGGGATCTCGCCGTCGCGAGCTTCCCCACGCCCGGCGGGCGCGTCGCGTATACCGGCTCCGTCGAGATCTCCGGTGTGCCAGGCCCCGCCGCGCCGGTGGTGATCGAGTTCCCGCAGGGCAGTAGCCCACTGCTGCCCACCGGCCGGGCCCGCGACCTCGTCGCCGGCACACCGGTGACCTGCGTGGACAACGGCATGCCGACCGTACTGATCGCCGCCTCCTCCCTCGACGTCACGGGCTACGAGTCGCCCAAGGACCTGGAGGAGGACCTGACCCTCGCCGACCGGCTGAGGGAGATCCGGCTGGAGGCGGGGAAGCTGATGGGCCTCGGCGACGTCGAGAACACCACTGTGCCCAAGCTGACCCTGCTGGCGCCGCCCCGGCACGGTGGCGCCGTCATGACCCGCACCTTCATCCCGGTGCGTTGCCACACCTCCATCGGAGTCCTGGGCGCCGCGAGCGTCGCCGCCGGGCTGCGCGTGGAGGGCGGCGTCGGGCAGGCCGTGGCGCGCCTGCCCGAGAGGGGGGACCGGCTGCGCATCGAACACCCCACTGGCTTCCTCGACATCGAAGCCGGTGTCGAGTACGGCCCTCAGCGCGCCGCCCCGGTGGCCCGACGCACCGCCGTCGTACGCACCACCCGGAAGATCTTCGACGGCACGGTCTTCCCTCGGCCGGCCGGAGCCGCACATCACCTTTAAGGAGGCCCGTATGGCGCCGCCCCTCGGAGACATCGCCCACCTCGGGCATGTCGAACTGCTCACCCCGGACCTGGACGGCAGCGTCCGGTTCTTCACCGACTACCTCGGCCTGACCGAGAACGGTCGCTCGGGAGACTCCGTCTACCTGCGGACCTGGGACGACTACGAACACCACAGCCTGACCCTCACCGCCCACTCGACTTCGGGAATCCGCCGCACAGCCCTCCGGGCCTCCAGTGAGGAAGCCCTCCAGCGGCGCGTCAAGGAGATCGAGAACAGCGGCCGCAGGGGCCGCTGGGTCGAGGACGAACCGGGCCTCGGCCCGCTGTACGTCACCAGCGACCCGGACGGCCATGAACTCGCCCTGTACTGGGAGAGCGAGTGGTACCGGGCGCCGGACGAGCTGAAGCCGGCCCTGAAGAACCAGCCGCAGGCCAAGCCCGGCCACGGGGTGGGCGTGCGCCGTCTGGACCACGTCAACTACCTTGCCGCCGACGTCTCGCCCAACGGCGACTTCCTTCGCGACGCGCTCGGCGCCCGCCCCACCGAGCAGATCCGGCTCAACAGCGGCAAGATCGCCGCCCAGTGGCTGACCTTCAGCAACAAGTCGTACGACATCGTCTACACCGAGGACTGGACCGGCTCGAACGGGCGCCTGCACCACATCGCCTTCGCCACGGACACCCGCGAGGACATCCTGCGCGCCGCCGATCTCGCCATCGACACCGGCGTGTTCATCGAGACCGGCCCGCACAAGCACGCCATCCAGCAGACGTTCTTCCTGTACGTCTACGAGCCGGGCGGCAACCGCATCGAGCTGTGCAACCCGCTCACCCGCCTGGTCCTGGCGCCCGACTGGCCCCTGGTCATCTGGACCGAGGACGAGCGGAAGAAGGGGCAGGCCTGGGGTCTGAAGACCATCGAGTCCTTCCACACCCACGGCACGCCGCCGCTCGGCTGATCCCTCCTGCCGGGCGTTCCCCGGCCGAGGATTTCATGGCTGTTTCCAGCCATCGCACACTCGCGGGCGGCACGTCATCATGTGTCGCCCGCGCCTTTCTCACCTGCTTTTCAGCTCCCCGTGGCAGCGTCCTCACGGTGGCCAGATTGTTTCTAGGATTGTTGACAAAATCGTTGACACTCTTGAAACCAATCCTTAGCGTCTGGGGCACAATCGGGTCAGCCGCACGCGCCGCATCGACCCGCCTCACCGATCCCCCTTCCAGGGCCCACGCCTCCTGGACGAGAGGAAACAACGATGTCCTCCTCCCTCGCCCTGCCCGCTCGCGGCGGCAGACTGGCCGCGCTCGTCGTCGGCCTCTGCTGGCTGGTCGTCCTCTTCGACGGCCTCGACATGTTCATCTACGGCTCCGTGCTGCCGCACATGCTCGAGACGAAGGCGCTCGGCATCGACCCCGGCAAGGCCGGTGACGTCGGCTCGTACGCCACCTTCGGCATGCTGATAGGTGCCCTGTCCTCCGGCACCGTCAGCGACTGGGTCGGCCGCAAGAAGACCATCATCGTGTCGACCGCCGTCTTCTCCCTGGCCTCCGCCGTCTGCGCCTCCGCCTCCAGCCTCGGCGTCTTCAGCTTCGGCCGCTTCCTGGCCGGCCTCGGCCTCGGCGGCCTGCTGCCGAGCGCGATCACTCTGGTCACCGAGTACGCCCCGCGCGGCCGCGGCGCCCTGATCGTCGGCTCACTGATGACCGCCCACCAGGCCGGCGGTATCGTCGCCGGCTTCGTGGCGCTGTGGACCGGCGACTGGCGGGTCTCCTTCTGGATCTGTGTGATCCCGCTCTTCATCGGCGTGCCGCTGGCCGCCAAGTTCCTGCCCGAGTCGATGGCCTTCCTGCAGGCCAAGGGCCGGGACACGGAAGCCCTGGCGCTGGCCGACCGCTACGGCGTCGAACTCGCAGCCCGCGACAAGGAGCGCCCGGCCGCCGCCGACCGATTCAGCGCCGTGGCCGCCCTGTTCCGCGGCGGCCTGTGGGTCCAGACCCTGCTCTTCTGGGTGGCCTCCTTCGGCGGCCTCCTGCTGGTCTACGGCGTCTCGCAGTGGCTGCCGTCGCTGATGAAGGCCAACGGCTACAACCTCGGGTCCTCGATCGGCTTCGTCATCGTCATCAACCTCGGCGGCATCGTCGGCATGCTGATCGGCGGCCGGCTCACCGACAGGTTCGGCGGCTCGCTCATCTCCGCGATCTGGTTCGGTGCCACCGCCATCGGCATCTACTCGCTCAGCATCCACATGCCGCTGGCCCTCACCTACACCGTCGTCTTCCTGACCGGCATGTTCCTCTTCAGCGCCCAGGCGATGATCTACGCGACCGTGGCCGCTCGCTCCAATGACGACAACCGCGCCACCGCGGTCGGCTGGACCTCCGGCATGGGCCGCTTCGGCGCTGTCTTCGGCCCGTGGCTCGGAGGCCAGTTGCTCGCCACCGGCTCGACCACCGCGGGCTTCACCGCCTTCGCCATAGCGGGTGTGTTCTCCCTGGTGTTCGTCAGCCTGACCGGACTGCGCCGGGTCCAGCCGACGGCGCCCCAGAGCAGCACGCAGCAGCAACTGACCGCCACCGGCTGACCGGACGGGCGGGGGACACGCGCCCGGGCAGGGCCCCACGGGGCCAGGCCCGGGCGCCTGCGCGTACCCAGCAGGCGCCGTGAGGCGGTCGTCAGGCGAAGGCCGACCTTCGTCGAACGTGTCGAGCCGTTCCGGGTGGTCGGCGCGGCGAGCACCGGAGAGCGCGCGATCGGCGCCGTGGCGGAGCTGCGCCCGGACCTGGTTCTGCTCGACCTCTATCTGCCGGACATGTTCGGCCTCGACGTCATCCCACGGCTGCGCACTGCCGGACACGACTGCGACGTGATGGTCATCAGCGCCGCCCGCGAGGCCGACGCGCTGCGCGGCGCCGTACGCCACGGTGTCGTCGACTATCTCCTCAAGCCCTTCGACTTCGAGGACCTCCAGCCGCGCCTGGAGCGCTACGCCACCCAGCGCCGCCGCCTGATGACCACCGTCGTACGGGGCCAGGCCGACGTGGACCGCGTCCTGGCCGGAACAGCCGTACCCACGTCCGGCGGCACCCTGCCCAAGGGCATGAGCGTGGAGACCGCCGAGCTGATCGAACGCGCCCTGCGTGGCACCGACGGCACCCTCTCCGCCGCCGAATGCGCCGCCCTCACCGGCGTCTCCCGCGTCAGCGCTCGCCGCTATCTGGAGTACTTCCACTCCACGGGCAGCGCGGATGTGTCCCTGCACTACGGCGTCGCGGGCCGGCCGGAGCGCCGCTATGGCCGGCGGGTGTGACGCCGATCCGCCTCCACGCGGCTGATGCGTTCACCGGGCTTCGGGCGGATCAGTTCGCACGGCTGCTGAGGGCGGTGTGTGAACGCGGCGGCGAAGGGTGCGGATGGGGGCGTCCGTGGCGGTTGCCGCTGGCCGAGCCTGTGCTGCTGGTGGCCGTGTCCTACCGCACGAATTTGACGATGCGGCAGCTGGCTCCGGCCGGCGCCGACTGTCGGGGCCGGGCCGTTGATGCTGCACACGGCACGCAGGACCGCGTCGATCTTTGACTTGTCCGGGCCTGCGCCGACTACTTCGACGAAAGGCTCCTCCGACCAACCCCCCTTTCTGAACCCAAGCCACTGTCTCGTACGGCGACGGGCCGCCCAGCATTCTGTGCGGCCCATCGCGGTAGTTGACCGTTGTTCGGTAGTCAGGTGCGCGGGTCGTCTCGGTCGCTCTTGCGGCGGTAGTGGTAGACGGTGACGGAGACGCCGATGCAGGTGGCGAAGACGCCGGTCAGCCCCGCGTACACCCCAGCGAACATGGAAGGAATCGTCAACTGCCAGATGGTGAGCCCCAGGGCTGCCAGGAAACAGCCGATCAGCACGTAACTGGCGATCTTCAGAGCACGGAGCTGACGGCGCTTGCGGCGGTTCGACAGGAACTTCCTGACGACGACATCGTCGTCCTGGTACGTGCTGTCGACCTCGTCGGACGGGTTGGGCTGGGGCGCGGCACGGACCACGGCCTTCGGCCGCGGCTTGGGCACAGTCGCCTTCGTCGGCGCGGAGGCAGTCGTCTTGGAGACAGTGTTCCTCGATGCGGTCTTCTTCGCGGCCGTCGACTTCGTCGCGGTCTTCCTGGCCGCCGTGGAGCTCGCCACTTTCTTCGCGGCGGTCTTCTTCTGCGGGGCGCCATTGCTCGGCATGGTGGTGTGCTTTCTGCTCAAGGGGTGCTGACGCGTACAGGGGACGCTGCGCTGATGTGCGACAGCGTGATCAGGAATCGGTGGTGTGACTTCTTCGTCACGACCGGTTCGTGGCGGGCAGATGTATGCAACCCTTGGCAGGCGGTTGCTTTGCCCGGTGTTTCTGGGTGAGGCGCCGGTTGCCGCCGCTCCGGGTTGTCGAGGCCATAGGAGCGGCGGCCTGCATTATGGCGTCACCTCGCTAGAGCCGTGGTGCTCTGTACGTCGGGGATGACACCTTCGTTGCGGCCGCCATGGTCGGGCGGGCTGACAGTACTTTCCTTCCGCCGCGTACGGGTATGAAGCGGGGCGGCCTCTTCAAGGTGGTCGCAGATCTCCTTCGTGGTCATGGTCGTGGTCGACGTCGTGGTGGTGGAGGCGGTCGTGACCTTGGCTGTGATGGTGTTGGTGGGGTTGCCGAACGTCGTCCAGAGCAGCTGTCCCATGGCGATCAGGTGAATGACCGCCTCGTCGGACAGGTGCCGCAGCGTCTGGAAGGCCGCCTGCACCATCCCTTCCGCGCTCATGGACGGCGTCGCCCAGGGTGCGTCGGCAGCCTTGCCCCCGTTGATCCGCCTTTCGATCTCGGCTTCCAGCATCGCGAAGCGCTGCTCGTTGACATCGCGCCGCTCTTCCGACGTGACTGGGCCCGAGGGGTACTCGATCAGACGCGCCCTTATGCGGTCTGACGTGAGGTCGTGCATTCCTACCTCCTCTTGATCTCTATGTTGAAGAAGCACTCCTTGAGCTCCTCCACGGGGACGCCGGCGGACGTCAGGTGTATCTCGGCTCGGGAGTACAGCTTGCTGGTCCATCCCTCGCTGCAACCCAGCAACTCGGAGGCCTCCTTGTTCGTCATGCCGAACACGTCACGGAGGTGGTACACCGCCCGGGCGGGCATCTCGATGCTGTCGACGACGGTCAGCCAGGTGTGGAACTCCTCGCCGGCCTTGAATCCGAACAGGTCTACGAGGGAGGGGATGTGGACCGCGGGGAAGCCCCGGCGGCTCGCGAAGTACTCGCGGTCGTCGGCCGCCAGCTGCGTGGCGTTATCCATCACCTTCTCGTAGACCTCCTCGTCGCTCTCTCCGGCGGCCAGCTCCAAGAAGGCACGCGTGAAGGCCTCCATAGTGAGGGCGTCGAAGTTGCTCCGGGGGTCGGGGTAGGCCAGGAAGGTCCGGAGTCGCACCTCGTCGAACAACCGGAACAGCTCCTTGCGGCGCGCCAGGCTCAGGCGGCCGTCGTCCTGCGTCTCCTCTCCCGCCTCCATTGCGAGAGTCTCGTCCGCCTCGGCGACCAAGTCGTCGACGGCCGACGGAATCCCCTTCTCGTCCACCTCGGAAGCCAGGCCCGCTTCAGCGCCATCGGGGGGCGGGCGTTCTCCCTCCGGGGACGGACGGAGGGGAGGGTTAGGACTCATCGCTCAATACCTCTCGAACAGTTGACGGCACCGCCGGCGCCTCGGTGCAGGAGCTCAGTCCCGCATCGGTGACCCATCATCAGGCAGGCCTCCCCAGACCCTTTCCTGTCGGTCTGGAGACCCACCTGGTGACTCCCTACTTACAAGTAACGACCCTGAGTGATCAAGTGAGGGATGGGGCATCGCCCGAGGTCGCAGACGATGAAGGGGATACTCCGCAGAGAACAGGACGAGAAGATTCCGACCGATCCCCTTGGGCGATGCGTCAACAGCCGCCGCTCGAAGGGGTGTTGAGCGGTGCTGCCGCGCTGTCGAGGATCGCCATAGTACTGGCGGACGGACCCGGTCCTTTCCAGGGTCTGTACGTCGCCCGAACGGATACGGAAGGTTCGAAAACTATCCGAACGTAGCCGAGCAGGACCGGAATCCGTTCCGGCCCGCACGACGCACAGGCCGCTTCTACCTCCCCAAGGCGTACCGATGACCCGCAGCCGCCCAACTCGTACCGCTCAGCGGCACGGACCTACGAAGCGCCCCACCTGCCGAGCCCAGGACGGTGGCCGTTCCGTCCGCGGCGGACAACCGGTGGTGAAGGCCCGGACCGTAATGTCCGGGCCTCCTGGCGCAGTGGTTATGGGTCGCAGACGGAGAGATGTGATCTTCGCGCCCTGGCGGGTGGCGTCACGCGGGGCCAGGAGGTGTCCGTGTTCGGCAGCCCATCCGCGTACGGTGGCCGTGCCCTCTTCCCAGGCGATGTCGTAGTGCGACCAGACCATACCGAGCTTCTCCTAGCTGCGCGTCCAAGGCATCGAACCGGGTGGCGCGCGGGGGACACCGCCAAGGTCACGGTCGAGGTTCGGAACACCGGGCGGCGCGCCGGTTCCGACGTCGTGCCGGTCTACGTCGGCCGACTGCCGAACGGGAGGGACACCCCGGAGAAGCAGCGGGCCGGCTTCGCACGGGTATCGCTGGAGCCGGCCGAGCGCCAGGTTGTACGCCGGGTGCTGTCAGTCAACGACAAATACCCATTGCCCCAGTCACCCCAGGATGCTGGAGTGATCCCATGGATCACGCTGCGGTACTGGCCCTGTTCGATCGAGACATGCGGGAGGGAGCGCGACCCGATGCCCCGGATGCCCGGGTCGAGCGCGTAGGAGACGTGGTGCGCCAGGTCGGCGCCGAGCGGGGCTGGAACGGGGTGATTTGGTCGGACCTGGACGAGACCGGTGCCGACGCGGCGATCGCCGACCAGGTCCGGTACTTCTCCGACCTCGGGCGAGAGTTCGAATGGAAGCTCTACGGGCACGACAAGCCGGAGGATCTCGGGCAGCGGCTCCGGGCGGCCGGTTTCACCGCCGAGCCCGAGGAGACGCTGATGGTCGCCGAACTGGGCGACCTGGCACTCGACGCCGAGCCGCCCGAGGGCGTCAGGCTGCTTCCCGTCACCGACCGCGCGGGCGTCGACCTGGTTGCCGACGTCCACGAACAGGCCTTCGGTACGGACGGCACGCGCCTGCGCCACCAGCTGCTCGCCCAGCTCACCGGCGACGCGGACACGGTCGTCGCCGTGGTGGCCCTCGCCGGTGACGTGCCGGTCAGCGCGGCCCGAATGGAACTTCTGCCCGGCACCCGGTTCGCCGGACTGTGGGGCGGCGGCACGGTCGAGGCCTGGCGCGGCCGCGGCATTTACCGCGCCCTCGTCGCCCACCGCGCCCGCGTCGCGGCCGAACGCGGCTACCGCTACGTCCAGGTCGACGCCTCCAGCCAGAGCCGCCCCGTCCTCGCCCGCCTCGGCTTCGAGCCACTGACCACGACGACGCCGTACGTGTACGGGTAGGAGCGCCGGCCGCAGACGGGGGAACATCGTCCGGGCGTCGATGTCACATTCCGGCCCAGCCGATCCGTCGCACCGGCATGACGACGAACCAGAGCATTCTCCTGGCCGGCGCCAGCGGCGTTCTCGGCCGGCACGTCACCCGGGCCCTGACCGATGCCGGCCACAAGGTCACCGGTCTCGGCCGGGGCCCCGCCAACGGGGTCCAGGCCGATCTGACGGACCGCGACGCACTGCTGCGCGCCGTCGACGGGCAGCACTTCGACACGGTCGTCCTCGCTGCCACCGCCCTGCGCAAGGCGCCCCTGCGCCACCGCGACATGCACGCGACCAACGCGTTGCGCATCGACGGCACCGCCCACCTCGTCGAGGCCGCACGGCTCACCGGCGCGCGGCGGCTCGTCGCCGAGTCGATGGTCTTCGGGTACGGATACGGCGATCACGGCGACGACGTCCTCACGGAGGACGACACCTTCGGCCCGCAGGGGGCTACGCCCCAGCTGGAACAGCACATCGCGGCCATGCGCATCAAGGAGCGACTCACCTTCGAGGCGAGCGGATTGGAGGGAATCGCACTGCGCTTCGGCCTCTTCTACGGCCCCGGCGGCACCGACGCCATCCTGCCCATGCTGCGCAAGAGGCAGCTCCCCGTGGCCGACGACCGGGGCCGGGTCCTGCCGTGGATCGACCTCGTCGACGCCGCGCGCGCGGTCGCCGCCGCCGTCGAGCACGGCCGCCCCGGACAGGCCTACAACATCGTCGACCGGACCCCGCTGGGCTTCGCCGCCCATGTCCGCGCCGTGGCCGAGCAGTTCGGCCTGCCGAAACCGATGACCGTACCGCTGTGGCTGATGAAGCCGATGTCGTACGCGCACGTGATGATGCGGACGACCATGCGGGTCTCCGCGGCAAAGGCGGAGCGAGAACTGGGCTGGGCCCCCGCCTATCCGTCCAGCCACGACGGACTGGCCGCGCTCAAGGCGGGTGCCTGACGCTCGAATGTGGGCCGAACGGAGGGAGGTTGGGGGCCGATCGGCCCGCGCGGGCGAGAGGGCAGGACGGCATGCTGAAGGTGTGGACGCCAGCCGTCCCGGGGACTGCCTCCCGTCGCGCTCGACTCTCCCGCGCCGGCGCTCGGTCGAGGCGGCAGGCCCGCCGACAGCGGAGGGGGAGCCGCGTCGGCGGGCCGCGATCAGGCCCGAACCAAGCTGTCCGCGCATCCAGCGCCTGCTCAGAGATCGAGCTGGTACTCCACCGCGCTGTGTGTGGGCAGATAGCCGAGCGCGTCGTTGATGCCGCGCATGGGGGCGTTGCTGTCGGCGGTGTCCGTCAGCAGGCCGCCGAGTTCGGGGTATCGCCGACGCGCCAGCCGGATCGACTCCGCCTTCATCCAGAGGCCAAGGCCGTGGCCGCGGTGTTCGGGCAGCACGCCGGTCCCGTAGTGCTGGGCGTCACCCCGGCCGTCGCCGGGCACGACGAGTTCGGAGAAGCCGACGATCGAGCCGTCGGAGCGGTCCACCGCGGCGACCGTGTGGAGCAACTCCCCGCGCTTCGCGACGGTTTCGGCAGCCGATATCACCCGGTCCACGTCCCATACGACGGTTCCGTAGTCGGTCCCCTCCATCGGCATGTCGTCCATGGCCCGCCGCGAGTCGGCGAAGGTCCGCGCCAGCTCGGGTGGCACGGTGCCTTCCCACTGCGTCAACTCATAGCCGGGATGCGGGCGTTCGGCGATCTCGCTGATGGCCGCGGGATCGACGTCGGCGAGCGCGAGCCTCGTGTACGTCAGGGCCAGTACCCGGCGAAAGCCTCGCGCAGCGAGGAACAGGTCGCCGGGGGAGCCGGTCTCGGCCTGCGCGACGAGCGACCGCCGCCCCTCGTCGCGCGCCGCGGAGAGAGCCGCCTCGAGGAGCGCGCTGCCCACACCCTGCCGCCGCTCGGCAGGGTGTACGGCGAGCTCCAGCTCGGCGAGATGCTCCTGTCCCTCCTTGGTGAACAGCCGCAGGAAGACGGAGCCCACGGGGGCTCCGTCGGTGCCGGAGGCCAGCCATACCAGTCGGCGGCTCGACGGTGTGGGCTCGGGGTCGGTCAGCGGCGTGATGCGCGGCGGCAAGGTCTCTCCGTGGAGTCGGGTGTGCGGGGGCGAAGCCCGCAGAACGTAGCCGTAGCGACGTGCCACCCGCAACGGAATTGAGCGCGCGGCACGCCGGGCTGCCCCCTCGCCCGCGTCCGCGGGCGCGTCCGCCTCCCCGTCAGCGGCGCACCTTCGCCCGGTCGAGAGCCGCGACGCCCAGGGCGGCCAGTCCGATCTGGATGAGCCACTCGATCCAGTCGACGCCCTTGGTGTCGGCGACGCCGAACGCGGCGGCGATCCCTGAGCCGATGAACGCGGCCACGATGCCGACGAGGATCGTCCACAGGATGCCGATGCGCTGGCGTCCGGGGACGACGAGCCTGCCCAGTACGCCGATGATGATGCCGATGAGGATGGCACTGATGATGCCTGAGATCTCCATCTCCGCTCCTCTTTGTCGGTCCCCCGCAGTTATGTATGTGCCCCCTGTACGCGAAGGCAGTCCGCTCCGCTCCGGGCGGCCCGGGATGCGGCTCCGGCGCCCTCCTGTTCAGTCGCCGTCTCGCCATGTACCGTTCAAGAATCTGTCGCGTGGTGGATGACCAACTTCCGTTCTACGCGCGCAGACTTGGCGCCCGCACCGCCTCTCCCCACCCCTCACGGAGGTTCGCCGGATGCTCGGATTCAGAAGATCCCGCCACAGACTCACCACGGCGCTGGCCGTGTTCGGACTGCTCGTCACGGGCGCCGCCGTCCAGGCGGCCGGCGCCGCGCCCGCCCACGCGGCCACCACGCACCGCATCCTGTTCGACAACGGCCACGCCGAGACGGCGGGCAACGCCGACTGGATCATCTCCACCAGCCAGCCCGACCCGCTCGGCCA
>NZ_JBITGS010000032.1:0-118353 GCF_044457265.1 Streptomyces sp. NPDC050564
GCGGAATGACTGCGGCGGCGCTGGGGGCGTACATCGTCTTCGAGGACGAGGCCGGATTCTCGATGACGCCGCCACGCGCCCGCACCTGGGGCCGGCGTGGACACACGCCGGTGGTGCGGGTGCGGGGCCGGTCCTGGCGCCGCTGGTCGATCGCGGCGATGTGCTGCTACAAGCCGGGCGAGACCTCCCGGCTCATCTGCCGGCCGCGCCGTCACCGCAAGCACCGTGGCAAAGGACGTGACACCTTCGCCTGGAGCGACTACCGCGACCTGGTCGTCCGCGCCCACATCCAGCTCCAGGCACCCATCGTGCTGATCTGGGACAATCTCAACACCCACCGGGCCTCCGGAATGCGCGACTACGCGGCCGCACACGACTGGCTCACCATCATCCAACTGCCCTCATATGCACCGGACTTGAACCCGGTCGAGGGCGTCTGGTCACTGTTACGGCGCGGCCCACTGGCCAACACAGCCTTCACCGACGATGAACACCTCGAACGCACCCTCCGCCGGGGCCTGCGCCACATCCAGCTCCGCCCCGACCTGATCGACGGCTGCCTTGCAGGCACCGGACTCACGCTCACCCACCAGCCGACAACAATCCGAAGAGCTCAGTAACGTCTACTTCGGGTGCTGAACACGCCCGTCCCGCCCCGAAGGGACCCCGCGCCATGACCCCATCCGTACTGCCCCGCCAAGATTGTGCGGTGTTGGTGGTGGGAGGCCCGACGACCGTTCTCGACCTCGGCGGCCTGCGTATCGTCAGCGATCCGACCTTCGATGACCCGGGCCCGCACGGCTACCTGACCAAGACCGAAGGTCCGGCCGTCACCGAGGACCAACTGGGCGCCGTGGACCTGGTCCTGGTCAGTCACGACAACCACGCCGACAATTTCGACGACCGCGGCCGCGCCTTCGCCATGGCTGTCCCGCAGCTCCTCACCACGACCGGCGGCGCCGAGCGCCTCGGCGCGCCGGCGATCGGCCTGGCCGCCTGGAACACCGACACCCTCAGCCGTCCGGACGGCGACGGGGAGCTCACCGTCACCGCCGTCCCCGCCGTCACCGCCGTCCACGGCCCCGAAGACGGCGACTGCGACCTCGATGGCAACATCAACTGCCAGGCCATCGGCTTCGTCCGCGCCGGAGAGGGCCTGCCCACCGTCTACATCAGCGGCGACAACGCCTCCCTCCGCACCGTCGCCGAGATCACCCGCAGCATCCCCGGCATCGACGCCGCCGTCCTCCATGCGGGCGCGGCGCGCATCTCCGGCAAGTTCCGCGACCGCGCCGTCAGCCTCGACAGCATCCGCGCCGCCGCAGCGGCCGCCGTCCTCGGCACCCGGGTCAACACCCCAGCGCACTACTCCGGTTGGACCCACTTCACCGAGGGCCGCGACGCCATCGAGCACGCCTTCGACGACGCCGGCCTGACCCCCGTACTCCGCGTCGCCGACCACGGCACGTGGCTGCCCCTGCTGCCCTGACCCCCACCACCCGAAGGAGTTCCAGCATGCCCCTCGTACGCATCGACACGATTCGCGGACGCGGCCCGGAGGCCGTCAGGGCCATCGCCGACGCCGTTCAGCAGTCGCTCATCGACGTGCTGAAGATCCCCGAGCGCGACCGGTTCCAGATCATCACGCAGCACGACGCCGACGAGATCATCGCCCTCGACGCCGGACTCGGCTTCCAGCGCACCCCCGGCACCGTCATCGTCCACATCTTCACCCAGCGCGGCCGCAGCACCGAGGACAAGCGGCGCCTGTACCGCACGCTTGCCGAACGGCTCGCCGGCGTCGGTGTCGACGGCAAGGACCTGTTCGTCAGCTACTACGAGAACGGCCCCGAGGACTGGTCGTGCGCCGACGGCCGCGCGCAGTACGTCGAGGGCGACCTCCCCGTCCCCGGACGCTGAGCGCGCCCCCGCGCCTCGCTTGACCCTGCCCCCAGGGGCAAGGTTTAGCGTGTGAGCGAGGTGATCCAGATGAAGATAGGCGAGCTCGCCCGCCGGGCCGGAGTGACGGCCAAGGCGATCCGGTACTACGAATCACTGGGGCTGATCGCGCCCGGGCGGCTCGCCAACGGCTACCGGGACTACGCGGAGTACGACGTGCGCCTCGCGCGCGAGATCAAGACCCTGCAGCAGCTCGGCATCCCCGTCGAACGCACCCGGCCCTTCCTGGAGTGCCTGGCCGCCGGAAGCGCCTACGCGGACGACTGCCCCGCCTCGCTGGCGAGTTACCGGGAGGCTATCGACGAGCTCACCGGACGCATCGAGGCGCTGGCCGCGCGCCGGGCGACGCTGATCACCCACCTCACCGCCGCGGCACACCGGGGCAGCAGCGTCGCACCGCCCGAGCGGATCGGAACCGGGAGCGAGGACTACCTGACACTGCCCGCGCACTTGCCCGCCCCCGAGGACGACGGTGCCGCGGGCCACCTGAACGGCACCAAGCTGCCGCACCTCACCCTCTCCGACACAGCCGGCCGGGAGATCCGCCTGGACTCGCTCGGCCCCCGCCGCACCGTGATCTACATCTATCCTCTTACCGGCCGCCCCGGCACCGACCTGCCCGAGGGCTGGAACTCCATCCCCGGAGCCCGCGGCTGCACCCCCGAGACCTGCGCCTTCCGCGACCACTTCCGTGACCTCCTGGAAGCGGGCGCGGGCCGCGTGTACGGCCTGTCGAGCCAGGACAGCGACTACCAGACCGAGGTCGTGGAACGGCTCGGACTACCCTTCGACATGCTGTCCGACCCCGCCCTCAGCCTGGCCGACATCCTCGGCCTGCCCACCTTCGAAGGCGGCGGGACCCGGCTGTTCAAGCGGCTGACCCTCGTCGTCCGCGACAGCGTGATCGAGCACACCTTCTACCCGGTCTTCGCTCCGAATGAGCACGCGCAACAGGTTCTGACCTGGCTGCGCGCCAATCCCCTGTAGCCGTAGCCCCGCAGCACGGAGTCGAAAGGCCGCCATGTACATCCCCAAGCCCTTCGCCCCCGACGAAACCGCAGTCCGCACCCTGCTCGACAGCCAGGGCGCCGCTGACCTGATCACCATGACTCCGCAGGGCCTCCTCGCCACCCACCTGCCCTTCGAGTGCGACCCCGACGCCGGCGAACACGGCGCCCTCCTCGGCCACATGGCCCGCAACAACACCCAATGGCGCGAGCCGGTTCAGGGCGAAGCCCTGGTGATCGTCCGCGGGTCCGAGGCATATGTGACGCCGTCCTGGTACACCACCAAGGCCGAGCACCACCGGGTGGTGCCCACCTGGAACTATGTGACGGCGCACGTGTACGGGCGCATGGTCGTCCACGACGACCCTGCCTGGGCCGAGGCACAGATACGCCGCCTGACCGACCGGCACGAAGCGGCCGGCGCCGAGCCCTGGTCGGTCGATCAGGCCCCGACGAAGTTCATCCAGGGGCAACTGCGCGCCATCGTCGGCATCGAGCTCGTCATCAGCCGCATCGAGGCCAAGTTCAAACTCAGCCAGAACCAGCCGCGGGCGAACATCGAGGGGGTCATCGCGGGCCTCGGAGACCGCGCTGAGTCCGAGGACACGGTCGTCGCCGCGGCAGTACGCGCCCACAACCCGTACGCCCAACCCTCCTGAGCAACCGTGCCCGCGTCACCGTGCCGCCCGTGCCACCAGTCGCTTGCGACCTCGTACCTCGTTACCTGCGAGCCACGACCGCGCACCTCACCGCACCGTCCGCACAGGCGCCGGCCGGTTCGAACAACTCATCGCTGCGGACCTTGCGCAAACCGGCCCTGGGCCGAACCGAACCGTCGCTGTGAGGCCAAGTGCGGGGGGTGACGCGGCCAGAGGTTGGTGGCACAGCGATGAGTTTCGGAGGCGTGCTGGGTCTATGTGTACAAGAGCCGCCCGAAGCCCGAAGGACACGTAGGAGATGTGATGAGCAACGTGGTGATGCACAACGTCGATTCCGTGGACGGCTTCATCGCCGATGCGGAGGATCAGGTCGGCCCCCTGTTCGACTGGTACTCCAACGGCGACACCGAACTCGGCGCAGGTGGCAAGGTCTCAGAGGTCTCGGCCGACTACGTCAAGCCGATGTGGGCGAGCATCGGGGCGATGGTGATCGGGCGTCACCTGTTCGACATCACCAACGGTTGGGAGGGGGCACCGCCGGCGGGCGAGCACGTGGTCGTGGTGTCGCACCGGCCCAAGCCCGACGGGTGGCACCCCGAGGCGTCCTGCCACTTCGTCGACGATGTGGCAGAGGCGATCGCGAAGGCCAAGGAGCTCGCAGGGGAGCGCACCGTAGCCGTGGCGGCAGGCGACGTCGGCGGGCAGGCGTTCGTCCTCGGCCTGGTGGACGAGGTGGCGATGGACGTCGTGCCGGTGGTCTTCGGTTCGGGCAAGCGGTACTTCGGGTCGGTCGATGCTCAGCATCTGCTCGAGGACCCGCACGCGGTGATCCAGGGCGATCGGGTGCTGCACCTGCTGTATCGAGTTCGCCGCTAGCGAGTGATGACGCCTTTGGGACGGCACGGGACAGCGACCGCTGAAGAGAGGAACGAACAATCATGTCCACCGCAGAGACCCCGCGGAGCCTCGGCACCACGTCCACCCCGCCTTCTGCGGACACTGAACGGCAGACCGCCGGAGGCAAGGTGCTCTGGCACTTCACGATGTCGCTGGACGGGTTCGTGGCAGGGCCGAACCATACGGTGGACTGGATGACGGGTTTCTCGTTCCGGCCCGGCCTTGTCGAGGAGTATGCCGAGACGACCGGCGCCGTGCTGGGAGGTCGGGATGGCTTTGACGCCTACCCCGATGTCAGCGGCATCTACGGTGGCGCGTGGCAGGGGCCGGTGTTCGTCCTCACGCACCATCCCGACGACGCGGAGCCCGCCGCCGGCGTGACGTTCCTGAGCTGCGATGTGGCGGAGGCCGTCCGGATCGCGCTGGGGGCCGCCGGCGGCAAGAACCTCGAGGTCTTCTCGGCCGCGATCGGCCGACAGCTCCTCGAGCGTGGACTGATCGACGAGATCGACCTGCACATCGTGCCGGTGCTGCTCGGCGACGGGATCCGGCTGTTCGACAATCCTGGAGGCGCTCCCGTACGACTCCAGCTGCTCAACGGCGATGACCACTCGGCCGCGGTGAACGTGCGGTACCAGCCGGTCGCGACCCGATGATTGATGCGAAGGTCAGTGGTCGTAGGAGGTTAGTGAGCGGATGACCGGTTCACCGGTCTCGTGGTTGTGCCAGTTCGAGGGAGTCAGGGCGAGGAGACGCAGCAGGACGGGGACTGTGGCGTTGTGGTTCTCAGTGTCTTCAGCGGCAGCGTCTTCACCGAACTTGCCGTTCGGCGGGCCGTCGTCGTGGGCAGGCACCGGAGCTCGCTGCATGTACCACCCAGGCGAGCTCGGTCAGCTGACGCAGGTGGTGCGGGCGCGCAGGCGGCGCAGCATGCGTGGGTCCTCGAAGCCGACTGAACGGGCGGCGGCGTCGATCGTCGCACCGTGGCTGATGAGGTGCTGGGCGCGCTCGAGGCGGAGGGTCTGCTGGTAGCGCAGTGGGGTGAGCCCGGTGGCGCGGCTGAAGAGGCGGGTGAGGGTGCGTTCGCTCACGCCGACGGCCGAGGCCAGAGCCGGTAGGGGGAGTGGTTGGTCGAAGCGGGCGTCGATGAGGTCCTGGGCGCGGTGCACGGTGTCGTCGAGGTGGGACCGGTGTCGGAGCATCGCGCTGGACTGCGGCTCATGGCCGTTGCGCCGTGCGTAGACCACCATGTCCCGGGCTACCTGCGCGGCGGCGGCCGGGCCGTGTCGGGTGGCGACCAGGTGCAGGGCCAGATCGATGCCGCTGGCGATGCCGGCCGAGGTGATGACCCGGTCGTCGGCGGTGAACAGGACGTCGCGGACGACGACCGCCCTGGGGTGGCGCAGGGCCAGTTCCTCCTGCACGTCGTGGTGGGTGGTGCAGCGCCGGCCGTCGAGCAGGCCGGCCCGGCCGAGCGCCTCGGCTCCGGCACACACGCTGGCCACGGTCCCGCCCCTGGCGTGGTGGTCGCGCAGGACCTGCAGGGAGGCGGCGCTGACGGCGGGGCTGTCGGCCAGGGTGCCGGCTCGCCAGCCGGGCACCACGATCAGATCCTTGGGCCCAAGCTCCGGCCAGTCGAGCCCAGCCACGAGTGACAACCCCTGGGCGGTGGTGACCTGTGACTGCTCGGCGACGTAGGCGAGCGTGTAGGGGTGCCCGAAGTCCGCGGCGGTGGAGAAGACTTGCGCGGGGCCGGCCAGGTCCAGCAAGTGGACTCCGGGCACCAGGAAGAAGACGATGTGGCTCACGATTCGGTCATCATGCCCGAGGTCCGGCCGCGGCCTCCAGCTGGTCGACCGTCGCGATGGTGGCGAAACGTCCGGCGAGGGCGTACTCGGTGCGCCTGATCACCTCTTCGGCGGGCAGGGTGCGAGGGTCGGCCATCAGCTCGGCGACGCTCTGGTCGACGGGAGCGTCGCGGTGCGGGATGGGATTGGTGGCGGTCGCGTCGATGACGAAGGTGACCTGGTAGCCGAGGTCGCTGGCGAGGCGGGTGGTGGTCTCCACGCACTGCTCGGTGCGGATGCCGCAGACGGTGAGCTCCCGGATGCCACGCTCGGTGAGGAGTTGCTGCAGGTTGGTGGTGGTGAAGGCGTTGTGCGAGGTCTTCTGGATCAACGGCTCCCCGTCCGCCTGTTCCAGTTCCTCCATCAGCCGGACGTGGCCGAGGGCGGGGTCGAAGACATCGCCGGTGCCGGGCTCGGAGTGCAGTATCCACACCACCAGGTCTCCCGCCTGGCGGGAGAGCCGGACCAGGCGGTTCACCTGGTCGGCGATCTTCAGGTCGGAGGTGGTTTCCCACAGCGGACGGGCGCGGAAGGACTCCTGGACATCGATGACGATCAGTGCTCGGGTCATGCCCCAAGCCTGAGCTGCGCGCGCGGGGCGACGACAGGCCGCATCGGGTCCGGCAGCGGACTGATCCGGTCATCAGTTGGTCAGGTAGTTGAGCGCAACCGAGGCCGGGGCGATGAGGAACTCGATGTTCGTCGCCGGCTGCAGCGGCGGAGCTTGCCGAAGTCGTTCATCCACACGGCTGGCCACGTGCCCGAACCACCGGGGTACACCTGCGTCGCTCCCATGCGCCGGCCTGAGGCGCTCCACCCAAGCGCCGCCGCCGGGCTGGCCGTTGAAGTCCTCTATGGCAGTAACCTGTCGCCGGGTCTGGTGGCACGTGCGCACCGGCCACGGGTCAAGAGCGACCGCCCGCTCGTCCGCTGCAACCGTCGGCTGGAGGCGGCCCCATCTACTCCTGTTCGAATTGACACAGGGCTACCGGGACCTCGTACTGAACTTCAGGGACTTTTGATCACAAGTTCCCTGTGGTGGGGGCCATCATCCGCAATCTCTCCCCTCTCAGTGAGGCGCCATGACGGTGCAACAACAGCAAGCCCCGATCCCGACGGTTCTGGTCTACGAGGACGACCCTGGGTTTCCTCCGCAGGTCACCATGCCTGTACCGCATCCCGTTCCACAGCTCGACATACAACCCTTCTCGACGGCCATCGCGGAGGCCGCGCCCCAGCCCGTGAGGACCACGGGGTTGTCCGGGTCGTCGTCCAGGCCGACGAAGCCGAGGTCACCGATGGCACCCAGCTCGACGGCCCGCAGGCGGCCAGCTTGCGCAGCCAGCCCCGCTCGGCCAGTCGGTTCAGCTTCGAGCGCATCGCCTCCGAGCGGGCCGGCTCTTTGGACATCCCCAGCTCACCGCAGACCTGCTTGACCATAACCGGCGTATCCGCCCGTCGCACCACGTCCATGATCTGCTGGTATTCCTCCGGCAGTACCGTCTCGTCGGTGCCGCGCTCGCGCTGCGGCACCAGCAGCACCGCGCGGCCCGCGATCTGGCCGACACCCCCAGGCGTCGTCCTGGTTTCGGCGTGCAGCTGCTCGGCCAGCCGACGCGCGACCCGCTCGGCGACGGTGAGTTCCTCGAGCTCGTCGCGCACCTCTTGAAGCTGCTGGCTCAACTTCTCTGCCTGCAGCTCCAGTTCGACCCTGCGGGCCGTGATCAGTCCATGAAGGTCCGGTTCCGCATCCCTGGCCACCTGATGCACCTCCCGCCCGGTTCGTACGGACAGGTACCTCGCTCACGCCGGGAAATCCGAGGATCCCTGATCACCGAAACGGTAGACGACGCGGGGGTTCTGCGCGGCGTTCGCCGGACTTGATCAGCGGTTGGAAGACTGGGCGTACCGGAGGGCCAGACGTTCCTGATCAGCCCGGACGGCGAGTACGACGTCCTGTTGAGACGTGGGCGGGCCGGCCCGGAGCATCTGCTCTGGGCCGGCCCGCCCACGCAATATCAGCTTGCGGTGGGCACCGGGTCGCGGGTTGGTTCGGGCATCGCCTCGGGTGCGGGCGTCTGCTTCGGATCGGGCTCGGCTGTCACCGCGGAGGGAGCGGGGGTGGGGGCGTAGGGGATCTCTCCGCGCAGGACGGCCTTGGCGCGGTCCTCGTCCAGCTCGCCCTCCCACCGGGCGACAGCCAGAGTGGCGACGCCGTTGCCGACCAGGCTGGTCAGGGCGCGGGCTTCGGACATGAACCGGTCGACGCCGAAGATCAGCGCGAGGGCGGCGACCGGGACGTGCGGGACAGCGCTGAGGGTGGCGGCCAGGGCGATGAAGCCGGAGCCGGTGACGCCTGCGGCGCCCTTGGAGGTGAGCAGCATGACGGCGAGCATGGCCAGCTGCTGGGTGAGGCTGAGGTCGATGCCGAGAGCCTGGGAGAGGAAGACCGAGCCCATGGTCAGGTAGATGGCGGTGCCGTCGAGGTTGAAGGAGTACCCGGCGGGCAGCGTGATGCCGACGACCGGTTTCGAGGCGCCCGCGTGCTGGAGCTTGGCCATCATGCGCGGCAGGACGGGCTCGGTGGAGGAGGTGCCCAGGACGATCAGCAGTTCTTCCTTGATGTAGCGCAGGAAGGGCAGCAGTCGCAGTCCGTTCAGGCGCATCACGGTCCCGAGGACGACCAGGACGAAGAAGAGGGCGGTCAGCCAGAACGAGCCGACCAGCAGGGCCAGGTGGCGCAGGGTGCCCAGGCCGTAGTTGCCGATGGTGAAGGCCATTGAGCCGAACGCGCCGATGGGGGCGAGCCGCATGATCCAGCGGATGAGCGTGAACAGGACCGTGGAGAACTTCTCGATGCGCCGGGCGATGCTCAGGCCGGCCTCTCCGCTGGCGTGCAGGCCGAATCCGAACAGCACCGACACCAGCAGCACCGGCAGGATCTCGTTGCCGGTCAGGGCGCTGACCAGGGTGGCCGGGATGATGGCGAGAAGGAACTCGGCGAAGCCCTCGTGGGCCGTGGTCGCCTCCGGTGGCAGGCCCTTGGTGGACAGGGTCGAGAGGTCGATGTGCAGACCGCTGCCCGGCTTGACGACGTTGACGACGACCAGGCCGATCACCATGGCCACGGTGGTCAGCACCTCGAAGTAGACCAGAGCCTTCAGGCTCACGCGGCCGACTGCGCGGGCGTTGCCCATGGAGGCGATGCCGTGGACGACCGTGCAGAAGATGATCGGCGCGATGAACATCTTCACCAGCGCGATGAAGCCGTCGCCGAGCGGCTTGAGGTCAGTGCCGACGGACGGCCACAGCCCGCCCACGGCGGCGCCGAGGAGGACGGCTATCAGGCACTGGATGTAGAGGTGGGACAGCATCCGGCGGATGCGGCCCGGTGGTGCGGTGACGGTACCCGGGGCGGCGTCGTTGCGGCTCATGCGGGGCGTCCTTCCAGGACGGGAACGAGGAGTTCGGCTCGGGCGATACGCCGGGCGGCGCGGTGCAGCAGCACCGTGGGGGACGCGCTGTCCGGTGCGGGGACGGCTTGGGTGGTGACCACGCCGGCGGGGGTGCCCAGGCGCAGCGTGCCGTCGGCGTTCTGCCGGGCGACGCGGTGGGCGAGGGTGCCAGGGGTGGCGGCGGCGGTGGCCAGGGCCACGGCGGAGGTCAGGCCGATCGCCGGGTGCGGGGCGTGCATGGAGACCATGCGCACGGCCAGGTCGTACTCGTCCTGGTTGACGAGTATGCCCTGTGTGGTGCGATAGGGGGCGGGGCGGGCGACGATGCCTGCTTTCGGCACCGCGTGGCTGACCGGATCGCCCTCGCGGGCCAGGCCCATGGCCAGCGCTGCCTGGCGGCGCAGCAGTGTCAGCGCGGGCACTGCGGTGGCGAACGCGGTGAGGGATTCCGTGCCGTCGAGGCCGAACGCCTTGGCCTCGAACAGCACGGCCGGCGCGCCGGCGTCCACCAGGGATGCCTCGACGGGACCGTCCGGGCCGGTCAGCTCGTCCAGTGCCCGGCCGGTCGGCAGTGCGCGGCCGGTCGTCGAGCCCACCGGGTCCTGAAACCCGAGCAGGACCGGCACGCCCGGCGCCAAGGTACCCGGCACCACGGCCGTGCCCTCCTCCGGGGCCACGCCCGCGGGGGTGGGGATCGTGCCGGTGAGGCGGGCCCCGGTGTTGACGTTGAGCATGCGGACCGTGGTGGTGTCCGATGCGATCGGCACGAGATCGTGGTGGACGGCGTACAGGGCCACGGCGGTGGCGCAGTTGCCGCAGTTGCTGGCCCACTCCACGCGCTCGTCGCCGATACCCACCTGCGCGAAGGCGTACTCGACATCCACGCCGGCCTGGGTCGACGCCTGTACGACGGCGGCCTTGGAGGTGGTGGAGGAGGCGCCGCCCACGCCGTCGATCTGGCGGGGGTCGGCGGCGTTGAAGGCAGCGAGCAGGAGGGCATCGACGTCCACGCCCGTGGCGGCCACGTCGCGGTGGTCGAAGATCCAGCATTTGCTGGTTCCTCCGCGGATCATCTCGCCCTGCAGACGCAGCACAACTGACTCCTCACAGCCATGGAAGGGGAAGTCCACCGACGGTCTCGCCGTGCGTGGTGTCCTCCACGGTGGGTTACGGCAGCGTGAAGTACAATCTCGGAAATCTGCATGGCTATTAAGGTGAAGTGAACGCTGGAGGTGGCGGCATGCTCGACGTCCGGCGCATCCTGTTGTTCACGGAGGTCGCCCGGCGTGGCTCGGTGACCGCGACGGCCCGCGCCCTCAACTACACCCCGTCAGCGGTATCGCAGCAGATCAGCCGCCTGGAAACGGAGGCAGGCCAGCCCCTGCTGGAACGCCACGCCCGGGGTGTCACCCTCACCGACGCCGGACGGGCGCTGGCCGAGCGAGGGCAACGGATCGCACGCGAACTGCAGGCCGCGGAAAACGAACTCGCCGACTATGCCGGCCTGCGCGCGGGCACCCTGCGCATCGGCACCTTCCCCACCGTCGGCGCCTCGCTCCTTCCGCAGGCCGTGATCGCCTTCCGGGACGCCCACCCTGACGTACGGCTGACCGTCCGCAGTGCCCGCATTGCCGGACTCCGGACGATGCTGGAGAACCGGGAGATCGAAATGTCGCTGATGTGGGACTACGGCTGGAGCCGAATCGACAGGGAGGACATCGTCGTCACCCCTCTCCTCGATGACCCGCCGGCCCTTCTCGTCAGCGACCACCATCCACTCGCCGGCCGCGACGCCGCCTCACTCGCCGACTTCGCACACGACCCCTGGATCACCCGCGCCGAACATCACCCGGTGGCCGAAGCCCTCGTCCGCGGCTGCCGCGCCGTCGGCTTCGAGCCCCAGATCGCCTACGAGGCGCACGATTACCAGGAAGCCCAGGCCATGGTCGCCGCCGGCATCGGCGTCGCCCTCGCCCCCACCCTGGCCCTGGAGGGCATCCGACCCGGAGTCAAAGTCCAGCCTCTCCAGCCGCCGGCCCCCATCCGCCGCATCCTCCTGGTTCGCATGGCCGACCACTCGCTCACCCCCGCCGCCCTGACCTTCGCCGGACTCCTCCGCGACGCCGCTGCGGCCCGAACCCTCTGACACCGAACCACTTGGGCCCACCACCCGCATGTGCGCCGCACGACGAGCACCTCGTGCGCGCCTTCGAGGAGGGCCTGGTCGCCACGCAACCCGGCGCCGCGCCCGAACGTGAGCGGGGTGTGCAAGCGACGTGGCCGGAGGCGGCTGCGGTGAAGGGCGACGCAGAACCGGCTTTGGTGTGTCGCAAACGGCGCTCCGAGCGGTGGGTCAACCCCCGTTTGTTCATCCAAGCGACATCAGAAGTACGCCTGAGAAGCACTTGCAGCGGAGGAAAAGGCTGCATTGTCTGGTTTCAGGCACCCGTATCCCAGCACAGAAAGTCAGCCAACATGGTCGAGATCCTTGCAGCTGTGGCAACGAAGATCGCCGTTGCGCTCGCCGAGGCGATCATCCTGCGCCTCGCGTGGGAGCTGTGGGCCGCTTACTCACGCTCTCTGCGTCCGGCCTTCATACCGGCCGCCGCATAACGGCCCGACGCCCGGCAGCGCTCACGCTACCGCGCGCCATTGGGTTGTGGCTTCGTCCGGCGGCCTCCCTTGCTGAGCGACCGCCCCAGGCGCCACTGGACCCTTATGCCTGGTCGCCTCCGCCGTGCTTCTCCTTTCGCCCACTGCGTACCAGCCAGGTGGCTCCGCCGACCGCCAGGGCGACCGGCCATTCCAGAGCCCCGGCCACGGCCATTGCTCCGAGGCCTCCGTAGAACGCGAGATCCTTGGCGGGCGGCATGGCGGGCATACGGTTCGTCGCAGCCTGGGCCGAGGTCGTCACTTCTTCCTTGGTGAAGTACGGAATCGGCACCGGAGGATGCAGTGTGCGCATGTGCAGGTGCAGACCCGCGCCATCGCGCGCATGGGTTTCCTGTGGGGTGTTCTCCACTGACTTGGCCATCCCCCCTCCTCCCTTCATCGGAGTCGGTGTGGTGTGCCTCTTCAATTCTCGCGCGCTTCCGGTGGCGTGTGCGCGTTGGAGGGGTTGCGATGGAAAGAGGGGGTCCGGTCTACCCGTGCACGCGGAGGGAGTGTCGGGCCGCAGGGAGCTGGTGATGCGCTGTGGCGCTGACGGGACGCGGACTGCTGCGGGCCGTGGTGTCGTCCGCGGCCCGTGCGCTGGAGGACGAGGCCCGGGCACGCGTACGCGTCTTCGGAAGGCGTGCGCACGTCGCCGTACGAGGTTTGCGCCCCGGTGACCTGCCCGAGGCCGCGGCGACGAAGCTGGCCGAGGACGTCGAGCGGTGCCTCGCCGCCCTGCCCTCGGTGGACTGGGCCGTGGTGAACACCGTGCTCGGTCACGCCGTCGTCGGCACCGAGGCCGGGTTCGAGACCGAAACGATCGCGGATGCACTGGTCGAGGCGGTCGAGGCAGTCGAAGAAGCCCACGGTGTCACGCATCCGCTGTCCGAGCATCCCGTGTCGGGTGGGGCGGTCCGCCGGTCAGCCTCGGCCATGGCCCTGCACCTGGCGGCCGCACCCTTGGCGGCGTTGGCCGGCCTGACGGGCCGCACCCCCATCCCTGCGGGCATCGCGGCGCTTGCCCCGCTCGTCGACGCCCACCCCCGACTGCGGTGTCTCGTGGAGCAGGCGGTCGGCCACCACAACGCCGGAGCGCTTCTGGCCTCGCTCGCCGCGCTGGGCCAGGCCGGCTCCGGCGGTCTCGCCGGGGTCGGCGTGGACACTCTCCGGCATGCCCTGAGCGCGATGGAGGCCGACGCGGAGGCCGCCGCCTGGGCTGCGGCCGAGCCGCGCCTCGCGGGCAGCGCCGCCGCCGGGGCCCATCGCACGGCGCCCGCGCCGCCTCCCCGCGAGACGCGGCTGAAGCCCGGGCCCATCGAGCGCTACGCCGACCAGGCACTCGCCGTGGCGGCGGCGTCGTACGCCGGATCGCTGCTGGTCACCCGGAGCCCCGGGCGGGCCGCCGGTGCGGCGCTGGCGGCGATCCCGAAGGCGCCGCTCCTGGCGCGCGAGGGCTTCGCGTGCGCTTTCGGCCGGGGGCTGGCCCGCCGGGGAATCGTCGTGGCCGACCCTGGGGCGCTGCGGAGGCTGGACAGGATCGGCACCCTATTGCTGGACACGGACGCACTGACCACCGGTTCCCATCGGCCGGCCGATCTGGTCGCCCTCGACGATGACGCGCCCGCGGGTGAACTCGCCGCGACGGCCCACCGGCTCTTCGACGGCTCCGACCCGGAACGCGTACAGCGGGACGGGGAGTGGGCGCTGGGGCCGGTCGACCGGCTGGCGTTGCAGGGGCGAAACGGGAAGCGAGCCCGGGAGCGTCTGCGGCAGGAGGGTGCGCGGCTCGTGCTGGGACTGGCGCAGGGAGAGCGCCTGCTCGCCGTGATCAGCGTGCTGCCCGAGATGCACGACGCCGCGAGCTCCTTCGTCCCGGCCGCGCATGCGGCCGGGCTCAAGGTCGTGGCGGCGGGTACGCACACCGCCGACGCGTCCGTGCGGGAGGCCGACGCGGTCAGTGCGGGAGGCGGCGATCGGTTGCTCGAGTCCGTACGCGCTCTGCAGCGCGACGGCGACGGCGTGCTGCTGCTCTCGCACGACCGGCACGCGCTCCTGGCCGCCGATGTCGGCGTGGGCTTTGACGACCCGCAAGGGACGCCGCCCTGGGGCGCGGACCTGTACCTGGACGGCGATCCCGCGTCGGCCGTGGTGATCGTGGAGGCCTGCCGCACCGCGCGGGACACCGCGCGCCGGGGCGTGCGGCTCGCCCAGGCCGCGGCCGTGGTCGGCGCGACGGCGGTGCTGGCGGGGCGGGCGCGGCGGCCGGCCGCTCGGGGCGTGACGGCGTTCAATGCGGCGGCTGCACTGGGCACCGCGATCGGTGTTTGGGCGGCGGTACGGCTGCTGCGGCGGCCCCCGCCGCTGACCACCTCGCGGCACCCGTGGCATGCCATGGACCCGGCCACCGTGCTTGCCAGGACCGGTGGCAGCGAGGGCGGGCTGACGGCCGAGGAGGCAGGGGCGCGGGCCACCACCACCGGTGAGCAGGCACCGACGCCGTCGCTCGGCCGGGCCTACCTGTCCGAGATGGTGAACCCGCTGACGCCTGTCCTCGGCGCCGGGGCGGCCATGTCGGCGTCGGTGGGCGCCGTCCTCGACGCCGTGGTCATCGTGGCCGTCACCGCTCTGTCCGGGCTCCTCGGCGGCTTCCAGCGGTACCGTACCGACCGCGCGGTCGGTCAGCTGCGGCGGGAGTCGGCCGTCATGGCCAACGTGGTGCGGGACGGGGAGGAGACCATTGCCCCCGCCGAGGAGCTGGCCGTGGGCGACGTGGTGAACCTGAACCCGGGTGACGTGGTGCCGGCGGACGGCCGCCTGCTCGAGGCGCATCACCTGGAGGTCGACGAATCCGCGCTGACCGGCGAGTCGCTGCCGGTGGCCAAGGACGTGGCGCCCGTTCTGGCCTCGGACCTCGGGGACCGTACGTCCATGCTCTACGAGGGCACCACCGTGGCGGCCGGCCGCGGCCGCGCGGTCGTCATCGCGACCGGCACGGCCACCGAGGCGGGCCGTGCCGCGGTGGGCGGGCGGGGCGCGGCGCCCCCCGCCGGGGTCGAGCGCCGACTCGCCCGGATCACCCGTACCACGCTGCCGGTGGCCCTCGGTTCGGCGGCTGCCGTGGTGGCGGCGGGCATGCTGCGCGGGCGCCCCACCCGGGACACCGTCGGGGCGGGTGTGGGGCTGGCGGTCGCCAGCGTGCCCGAGGGACTGCCGTTTCTGGTCTCTGCCGCCCAACTCGCCTCCGCCAGAAGGCTTTCCGCGCGCGGAGCCCTGCTCAGGCATCCCCGCACCATCGAGGCAGCCGGCCGCGCCGACGTCCTGTGCTTCGACAAGACGGGAACCCTCACCCAGGGGCGGATCTCCCTCGTCGCCGTTGCCGCCGACGGCGACAGCCGCCCCCTCGAAAGGCTCGAGGACGAGCAGCGCGCCGTCCTTGCCGCGGCGCTGCGGGCGACACCACGCCCGCACAACGGCGGAGAACTGGAACACGCCACCGACGGCGCGGTCACCGAGGGCGCTCAGGAGGCGGGAGCGAGCCGGACTACGGCCGCACCGGGCTGGCGACGCACCTCCAGCCTGCCGTTCGAACCCAGTCGTGGCTTCCACGCCACGCGGGGCCGCTGTGGCGAGCGGCGGATCCTGTCGGTGAAAGGGGCACCGGAGGAGGTCGTGGAGCGCTGTGCCACCCACGACGGCCGACCCCTGGACCGCAAGGGCAGGAAGGCCATCCTCGCAGCCGGCGAGAAGCTGGCGGCCAAGGGCCACCGGATCCTCGCGGTCGCCGAACTCCCGGACGCGCCCGGCGGCAAGCTCACCGACGAGGCAGTGGACGGCCTCGACTTCCTCGGCTTCCTCGCCTTCGCCGACCGGGTGCGCGGCACCGCCCGCGACGCGGTGCGCCGACTCGCGGACGCCGGGGTGCACATCGTGATGATCACGGGAGACCACCCGGGCACCGCCGAGTCGATGGCCCGCGAGCTGGGTGTCCTGGACGGCAGACGGGTGGTGACAGGAACCGAACTCGACGACCTGGACGACCGCGCCCTCGACAGGCTGCTGTCCGACGTCGGTGTCGTCGCCCGCGGCACCCCCGTGCACAAGGTCCGCGTGGTGCAGGCGTTCCAACGCCTGGGCCGTACGGTCGCGATGACCGGCGACGGCGCCAACGACGCGCCCGCCATCCGGCTCGCCGACATCGGGATCGCCTTCGGAACACGGGCCACGCCGGCCGCGCGTGCGGCGGCCGACCTCGTCGTCACGGACGACCGGCTGGAGACGGTGCTCGCCGCGCTGGTGGAAGGCCGCGCGATGTGGGCCTCCGTACGGCAGGCCCTGGCGATCCTGGTCGGCGGCAACCTCGGCGAGATCGCCTTCACCCTCCTCGGCGCGGCCGCCACCGGGACCTCGCCCCTGACCGCCCGCCAGCTCCTGCTCGTCAACCTCTTCACCGACCTGGCCCCGGCCATGGCCGTCGCCCTGCGCCCTCCGAAGCCCGAGGCCGCCGAACGCATGCTCCACGAAGGACCCGAAGTCTCGCTCGGCACGGCTCTGAGCGAGGAGATGGTGTGCCGCGCCGTTGCCACCACCCTGGGCGCCACGGCCGGCTGGCTCGCCGCGCGGTTCACCGGCCGCGCCACCCGCGCCCGCACCGTCGCCCTGGTTGCGCTCGTCGGCGCGCAGCTCGGCCAGACCCTCCTGGTCGGGGGCCGCAGCAGAGCGATCGTCATCTCCTCGCTCGGCTCCCTGGCGGCACTGGCGGCCGTCGTCCAGACCCCCGTCCTCAGCCACTTCTTCGGCTGCACACCCCTCGGTCCCATCGCCTGGAGCATCGCCCTGTCCGCCGCGGCCGGGGCAACGGTCAGCTCACTGTTCCTTCCACCGCTGATCGCGCGCGTCCACACAGCGCTTCGTGACCAGCGATCGGCCCTATCCCAGTCGTAGCCGATTGCCGATGACCGTCGTGCGGTAAGTGCTGGCTCCTGTGGCCCTGAAGGGTGACCAGGAGCAGCCAGCGCGGCTACCGCACCGCACTGGCCGCCCACACGGACCCGGCGGAGCAGTTGGCTGAGTTCGCCCTCGCCTACGTGTGGTTCGCCGCGGAAGAGGGCGCGCTCTTCCACATCACCTTCCTGGCCGGGCTCGAGAAGAGTCGGCACCCCGAACTCGCCGCGGCGGGGAGCGCGTTGCACGACGATCTGACGCCGGTCACGAGCCGTGTCAGCCCCACCCCGGACACGGCCTTCGATCTGCTGGTCCAGGTCGCGGCCGCCGCCCGTGGGCTGGCGCTGTTCCACGAGCGGGACATGCTGCCCAGCCCCAGGAAACGCCAGGTTCGGCTGTGAACACGCGTGGCGGGTTGCTCGCACTGCGGACACCTGCCCGGCGTGCCGCATGCCGCCGCATCCACCACCAAGTGGCCGTCGGCTGCGATGAGCTGCCGCACCTTGATGTTCGACGCCGGCGACAGGACACCCTCGAACGTCTTCACCTGAATGACAGAGAGTTCCCCTGACGGAACGGTCTTGCACTTCTGGCGCTGCCCCAAGGCTCGGCATGCAATAGTCACCGTTGGCCATCAGCCTCCGGAGAGGTACCTGATGCACGACACAGTCGCATTCATTGCGGAGACCTACGCGCTCGGCGCCGGGCCGTGGACGATGACACCCATCACCCGGGGCGCATTGGGCCGGATCTGGAAGTTGTCGGGAAACGGCTCCTCATGGGCGATAAAGGAACTCCTCTTCGGCTGCGACGAAGAGCAGGTCCGTCGGGAAGCCGCATTACGGCATGCCACGGAGCACCTGGGAATCGCGTCACCACGGCTCATCCCCAATCGCCACGGCGCACACGTCTCACAGCTCACCCCCTCTTCAGCCGGGTCCTACGTAAAGCTGTACGACTGGATCGACGGCACCCAGGCGGATGCATCCGACCCGGACATCCTGGACTGGTTCGGCCGGACCATGGCTCTCCTCCACACGGCGGGAGAGGGCGCGAGCGAGACACCGGACTCCTGGTACGAGCAGTGCCCTCAGGAAGCTGACTGGAAAGACCTGTACAAGAAGGTTCACCAGGCCGGCCTGCCGTGGTCGGACACGCTGGGCCGGTTCATCGACACATCCGCGGCAGAGCTGGCGCACTGGGTGACCGCGTCCGACCCCGGCGATCTGGTGACGTCACATCTCGACCTGCAACCCCAGAACGTTCTCGTAGCCCCGAACGGACCGGTGCTGCTCGACTGGGACAATGCCGGGCCCATTTCGGCGGAACGAGAGCTCGCACGTGCTGTGTACGTATGGTCGGGCGGCAACCAGGTGAACACTGATTCCGCCCGGCGATTGGCGCGGGCCTATCGCAGCGCCGGAGGCCGCGCCGCCATCACGGGTCCGCAGTCGTTCTCGATGCTTTTCGCGACGGCCTTGAACTTCATTCACGTACAGGCCGAGTGTGCCGTCGACGCCACCGTGACCGCCGCGCAACGCGAGTTCGCGAGCAACCAGGTCGTCGCTTCCTTGCGCCGCGTGCCGGACCTAGCAGCCGTCTCCCGGTTGACCGCCTTGCTTGAGGGGGTCTGACCGCGTATCCGCTAGGCCTCGGCCCAGCTGCACTACTGGGACATGTTCACCAAGCGCGACCGCGTCGAGCAGATCCACCCCGAGCCTCCGGCATCGCACGGATGAGCAGGGCAATGACGCTGCACACGATGGCGAGATGGTGCTGAGGGCGGCCACATATGCTTGGCCTCCCTCGGGAGGCTCAGCTCGTCCGACTTGGCGGCGACAGCATCGAGCGGCGCAGCAATGTCATCCGGCAGGATCCGCTGACTCGTTGTGCAGCCCGCTCGTTGAGCTCCCACCATCGGCTGGTGCTCTGACCGGATAGGTGTGCCGGGTTGGCGGACAAGGAGCGACCCTGGCCGGCGCGGGAAGGCGGGCGATGAGTGTCAATTATCTGACGGTGATCCCGACTGATCCGTACTGGCAGCCCAGTCAGGATGCGGCGGATCGTGCTGAGGCCGTGCTGTACGGGATGCTTCCCGACGACGATGCCCGCCGTGGCATGGAAGCCAAGTGGCATGACAGCGTTGAGGTGGTCTTCTGCGGCGCCACCCTGGCGAAGATTTCCTGCCCACACTGCAGTGCGGAGTTCGCACCTGGCTGGTGGGGGGAGGTCGTCTCGGAGCGCTAAAGGGAAAGCTTTTCGACGCTCATGGTTACGGTTCCCTGTTGTGACGCCGAGACGTCGCTCAACGAGCTGGTGTACGACTGGCCGATGGGGTTCGCGCAGTTCAGGATCGAGGTCCTGTATCCGAACCGGGCATGGCTGACCGACGAGGAACTGGCCTCCGTCACGGACGCGCTCGGGCATCCCCTACGACAGATCCTTATCCACCTCTAGTGGCGTGACCGCGCAGGTTCGCCGGGTTGCGGTTTTGAGAGGCCGTCCTCCCCAGCGGATGCCTTGCTCGCCGCGGATGCGGGCGCGTTCCTTGCTTTCGGCGGCCAGGACGTCGCGGTGGCGGGCGGGGGCGTTGCGTCGGCGCGCGTCCACTGCCTGGGGCTGCACGGTGTTGTTGGGGGGAAACCCTCTTTTAGGGCGCGTAGAGCTCCTCGATGTCCGACGCGTACGCCCGCACGATCGCGCCCCGCCGCAACTTGAGCGACGGTGTCATGAGGCCGTCGGCCATGCTGAACTCGGCCGGAAGAATCCGGAACGCCCGAATGGACTCGGCCCGCGACACCGCGCTGTTCGCCACGGACACGGCCCGCTGGATCTCCGCGTGCAGTTCGTCGTCGGCAGTCACCCCCTGCACGGGCGGCGACTGCCTCCCGCGCAATCGGTGCCAGTGCTCCGACGCTTCAGGGTCCAAGGTGATCAGGGCCGCGATGAAGGGGCGGTTGTCGCCGACCACGAGGCACTGGGAGATCAGGGGATGTCGGCGCAGCCGCTCTTCCAGGATCTGTGGGCTGACGCTCTTCCCACCGCTGGTGACGATGATGTCCTTCTTGCGTCCGGTGATCACGAGATGGCCGTCGTCGAGACAGCCCATGTCGCCCGTCGCGAGCCAGCCGCCGCGCAGCACCGCCTCGGTGGCCTCGGGATCGTCGTGATAGCCGGAGAAGACGACATCGCCCCGGACCCAGATCTCCCCGTCCCGTGCGATGTGGACGGCGCAGCCCGGCAGCGGCCTGCCCACAGTGCCGAACCGGGGGCGGCCCGGCGGCTGGCTGGTCACCGCGGCGGTGGTCTCCGTGAGCCCGTATCCGTCGTGGATGGTGATGCCGGCCCCGGCGAAGAACAGGCCGAGTTCCCGGTCGAGGGTCGACCCGCCGGAGGTGGCATGGCGGACTCGGCCGCCGAGCACGTCCCGCAGCCGCCCGTACACCAGACGGTCGAAGACCGCGTGCGCGGCCCTGAGCATCGGCCCCGGCCCCGGGCCCTGGCCTTTGTCCCGAAGCTGGACTTCCTCGGCATGGCGCACCGCGACGTCAACAGCCCGGCGGAACAGATCCCCCCGCCCCGCTTCCTCGGCCGTACGACGCGCCTTGTGGAAGATTTTCTCGAAGATGTACGGCACGGCGAAGACGTAGGTCGGCCGGAAGGACGCGAGGGCGGGTAGCAGCGCGGCGGGCGCGAGGTCGGGCTGGTGTCCCAGTTGTATGCCGCCCCGCATGCAGACCACTTGCACCATCAGGCCGTAGATGTGGGACAGCGGCAGAAACGCGAGGACGGACGGCTGTTCCCCCGGCTCGGCGAGGATCCCCTGCCAGCCCTCGTACAGGGTGTCGCACTCGGCCGCGAGATTGGCGTGGGTGATCACGCAGCCCCTGGGCCGCAGTCCGGTGGTGCCCGAGGTGTACGCGATGGTGGCGACCGACTGCGGCTCCACCGCCCGGCGGTGACGGTGCACCACGGTGTCCGGGACGTCCTCTCCTCGGTCCGTCAGCCGCCTTACGCAGTCGGCGTCGAGCTGCCAGATCGAGCGAAGCAGCGGCAGCCCGTCGCAGGCCGCACCCACGGTCATGGCGTGGTCCTCGTGCTCGACCACGACGGCCACCGCCTGCGCGTTCGACAGGATCCACCGGACCTGGTCGGCGGAGGAGGTGGGGTAGACGGGCACGACCTGCGCGCCGATCGACCACAGCGCATAGCAGAACAGCGTCCACTCATAGCGCGTCCGGGACATCACGGCGACCCGCTCTCCGAACCGCACACCGTCGGCCAACAGCCCCTTCGCCAGCCCCATGGTCTCGTCACGGAACTCGGCCGCGGTCACCGGAAGCCACTCGTCACCGTCCGGTCCGCTGCTGCGCCGGGACAGCTGTAACAGTTTCGGGTCGGCTTCGGCCACGTCGTACACCGAGTCCGCAAGACCACCCGTTGGCAGGGGCCCCACGATCGGCGGAAGGCTGAAGTCGCGCACGGTACCCCCTCGTTGAACCACCGCCGTACCCCGTCCCGCGACGGCCAGAGGCGAAAAATACCGGCCACTGATGTGGCTGCCTAGGGGCTTGACCATGCTAAAAATCGTCACGACCGGGCACCGCAGCTGCCCCCTTCATGGGGAACAAGGGAGCCAAGATCGACCTGCTGCCGTAGTCGAGCGCGCCCGGCGCGAACCTCGAACTCCCCTTCGACGAGCTGTGGGCGACGCCCGGAGCCATCGACCTGGCCAAGTCGACCGCCAAGGTCGGCGGCAGGCTGCTGATCGCCGCGGCCGTCGCCCACGACGTCCACCATGTGGCGACCGCACCGAGCGGTGAGCACCCAGACGGCCAACCGTGACGGTGCCAGCCTGGCGGGCGGCCTCGCGGGTGAGGGCCACGGCGCCGAGTTCGGGGCGGAGATCGCGCCGTCGCCGGCCGTGTCGGGACTGTGATCGGCGGCGTGGTCGGCAGCGGCATCGGTGAGGGATTGTGGACGGGACCGAGGAGCTGTTCCGGATGAGGATCTGGCTGGAGGGGCTGTTCGGGAAGGGACGGCCCGCACCACGGATGAGACCCCGCCGGAGGGCCGGGCGGAGACCCCGCCGGAGATCTCGCCGGAGGAGCGGGCGGCTCTGCTCGTCGGAATCGTCGACGACCCCACGGCACGCGAGAACGAGAAGTACGGCGCGGCGATGTACCTGGAGGTCTTCTCCGGCCCGCTCGTCGAATCGAGCCTGGCCCGGATCATCCGCGCCGAGGACTTCACCAGCGTGCTGGCCCAGCACTGCGCGGAGTCCCTTGGCGGTATCTGGGCCAGGACCGGCCATGTGGACCAGGCTTTCGTGGCGGAGCTGCGGGGCCCGGCGAAGAACGAGGTCTTCGGCATCCTCCGCGTCCGCGCCCCGCACCTGCTACCCCCTAGCGCCCTCTAGGAGCGGTCCGGGCGCGAGGTGCTGCGCGTGCTGGACGCGCCGGCCGAACTTCTCTGGGAAGGGGGAGGGAAATCTCCCACGCGGGACGATCTTGGTTGATATACGCTGCGCCTGACTTGCTCGAACAGACCGGCGAATCTGTGCCACCGGATTCGCTCTGCCCGGGGGGGCATTCCCATGACTTCGCAGTCCCGCGCGGTGCTCGGCATCGCGCTCGCTCCCGTTCTCACCCTGGCGGCCGCGGCCCCGGCTGCCGCCCATACCACCGCCACGGCCGCCGACACCGCTCCGGCCACCGTCGGGACGCGTGCGCCGGGCCCGTGGGGCACCCGCGCCCTGCACGCCCCGAACCCCAACCCCGCCTCCGCCTCGGGCGGGCTGAACGCCCTGGTGTCGGCCGGGAACGGCGCGCTCGTCTCCCTCACCGGCGACGGGCTCTCGCGTTCCACCCGGATCCGGCCCGCCGAGAGCACCCGTTGGCTCGCCCCGCAGACCTGGCCGGACGCCGGCGGGTACAACACCGAGCTGGTCTCGCTCGGCGACGGCTCGGTGCGCCTGGTCTGGCGGGCCAAGCGCGCCGACGATCACAACAACTACTGGCTGAAGGTGGCCACCCTCACGCCCGGCGCGACCGCCTTCTCCGAGCCCGAGTACGTTGCCGCGGTCCCCGAGAAGGGCTACCACCACCTGGTGGCGGCCCCCGACGGCCGGCTGATGGCTGTGTGGTCGGTCTCCGGTGTCGTGAGGGCCGCCGAGAAGTCCGGCCCGCAGGCCGCGTGGACCGCTCCGGCCGACCTCAACGAGCAGCCGCCGTCCGGCAGCCGGGACATCTCCAACATGGACCTGGCCCTCGCCAAGGACGGTACCGCCCTGCTGGTGTGGCAGTGGCAGGCGAGCAAGGCCGTGGTCGCCCTGGAGAAGGCTCCCGGCGCGGCCGCCTGGACCGCGGTCCAGGGCTTTCCGGTCCCGGCCGTGGACCTGGCGCGCCCGAAGGTGTTCGCCAGTCCGCAGGGCGGCTTCGACGTGTTTTACGACAACCTCGCGCAGCTCATGCACACGCGCCGACCCGCCGGCGCCACCCAGTGGAGCACCCCGCGGTCCGCCGCCAACTATGGCAGCACGTACGGGATGACGGCGCCCGTCTACCTGCCCAACGGCGACCTCTTCGTCGCCGGTGGGCCGGGCTACTCGACCGGCCCCTGGTACGCGGTGCGCTCCGCGGCCACCGGCGTCTGGCAGCCGTACACGCAGGGCTTCTCCACGCACAAGAAGGTGCGCGCGGTCGGCGCGGCCGCCACCTCGGGCGGCACGGTCACGGTGACATGGCGGGAGGGCTACTCGGGCCAGGAATACGCGATGGCCGCTGTCTTCAAGGGCGGCACCTGGTCCGCCGCACGGCGGCTGAGCGCGACGAGTGCCCAGTCCACCGGGGCGCCCCAAGTGGCCGCCGACGCGCTCGGCCGGCCCGTCGTGCTGTGGGACGAGTACAGGCTGACGGAGACGAACAGCATCGCCCTGGAAGGCGTCTACCAGGCCAGTACCACCAGCCGCGCGCTGCCCAAGTGGCGTGACTACACGGACGACGGCAAGGCCGACCTGTTCGGCCGGGACAGCGCCGGTCTGAAGGTGTACGCGGGCGACGCAACGAAACTGTCCGCGGGGCAGCGCACGAGCAGCTGGCCGACGGGCACACTGGTGCTGCCGTTCGGCGATCTCGACGGCGACGGCTGCAACGACGTGTTCGTCCGCTACCCGAACGGCGAGGCCCGCGTCTACCCGACGATCTGCGGCGGGCTGCCCGACCAGCAGTCGTTCCACGTCAAGGTCTCCTCGGACTGGAGCGGGTACGACGCGGTCGTCTCGCCCGGCGACGTGACGGGCGACGCCCTGGCCGACCTGGTGACCCGGTCCGCCTCGACCGGGAAGCTGTATGTGTACGCGAACAACGGCGCGGGCGGCTTCAAGGCCCGCACGCTCGCCGGGTCCGGCTTCGGCGGCTACAAGAGGCTGATCGCCGCGGGGGACCTCGACGAAGACGGTAAGAACGACCTGTTGGCCCTCGACGCGTCGAACGAGCTGTGGCGGTTCAGCGGGACCGGCGCCGGCACCTTCAAGCCTCGGTCGCTGGTCTTCAAGGATTGGGGCACCTCCTACAAGGACGTGGTCGGCGGGCTCGACCTGTCCGGGGACGGCCGGGCCGACCTGATCTCGCTCGACAAGGACGGCCGCGCCTGGCTGAACCGGGGCAACGGCCAGGGCGGCTTCGACAACCGGTCGCAGGTCGGCAAGGCCACGAACTGGTCGGACATCCGCATCTCCTAACGGCGCCGGTCCGGGGGCCACTTGGGACCAAGGGGTCCCGGGGGCGTCCGGTTCCGGCCGGTCCGCCCGGACCACGGCGCCCCGAAAGGGCGGGTGGATCGGGCGGGCCCGTCCTACGTACTCGCACTCACGGGCACTCACGCACCGGTCGGGCGTGGGCCGCTGCCCGCGGACACGATTCGACGTCGTCACCTCCGACAGCGTGATCAAGTCCCTCACGCCCGCGGGTCTCCGCTGCGGCCTGGGCGGACTCCCCGTTCGCGGCCAGGAACATCCGCGCCGCCCGCCACCGCTTGCGCCAGGCATCCTGGCTCAGTCCGGCCTCGCCGAGGTGGTGGCGCAGCCGGGCCAGTTTCTTCCCGCTACCCCACCCGTCGACTCGCCTACAGGTGCTGACTGTCGCTTCTCGCCGCCTCTTCCCTGATGACCACGGGACCTCGGCCTCCTGAAAGCGCGTGAATCGCTGCGCCGGCCCCTGGGTGCGCAGTCAGGTGGCTGCGCCGGTCAGGGCGAGGAATTCGCTGCGGGAGCGGGCGTCGGACCGGAGCAGGCCGAGCAGGGTGGAGGTCATGGTGCTGGAGCCGGTGGCCTGAACCCCGCGCAGGGTCATGCAGGAGTGTTCGGCCTCGATGACCACGCCGACACCCTTGGGCTCCAGGTGGGTCTGCAGCCAGTCGGCGACCTGTTTGGTCAGACGTTCTTGCACTTGGGGGCGGCAGGCGAAGTGCTCGACGACCCGGGCCAGCTTGGACAGGCCCAGGATGCGGGCACCGGGCAGGTAGCCGACGTGGGCGGTGCCGACGAACGGCAGCAGATGGTGCTCGCAGACCGACCGGACGGGGATGCGGCGGGCCAGGACGAGTTCGTCGTAGTTCTCGTCGTTGGGGAAGGTGGTCAGGTCGAAGGGGCGTGGGCTGAACAGTTCGGCATACGCGCGGGCCATCCGGCCCGGTGTGCCGCGCAGACTCTCCGAGGCGGTGGAGATGCCAAGTGCGGTGAGGAACTGGCCGGCCGCGGCTTCCGCGGCCACCAGGTCGATACCGCCGGGCTCGTGGACCACCCGCAGGGTAGGTCCTGCGGGTGCCGTCCCTTCCTCGGCATGGAGATGTATCGGGGCGGCGGTGCGGCGTGGGCGCTCGGTCATGTCAGCTGCCCCCGATGCCCAGGGCGGTGAGCAGGACCAGGACGAGGGAGGCCACGGCGAGCAGACCGTGTGCCAGCACCACGGCAAGCGGGAAGTGCCGTTCGGCAGGGACGGTCGCTTCGCCTGTCTGAACCGTTGCGGCGGCCGGTGGCGCTCCGGCGGTGGCGCGGTCGCGGTAGACGGGGATCCAGCGGGCCAGCATCACGAATCCCAGCAGGGCAACGGGTAGCAGCAGGCCGAACGAGGTCCAGGCCAGGGCGGTCTTGTCGGCGACGACATAGATGATCCACACCACCAGCCCGATCGCGGCCAGAGCGAAGTGCCCGAAGACGGCGGGTGCGGGCAGGCGGCTGGTGCCGGATTCCTGCTGGCGGATTCCGCCGCGTTGGATCCAGGTGCCGAGCATGTAGAAGCCGCCGAGGGCGGTGACCACCCAGGTGATCAGAGCGGCGATGTCCATGGGGGACTCCCAAGGGGATGACGGTGGTGAAGGCGGCCGGAGGACACCGGCCGCCGTGGCGGGTGCGCGGGTGGGGTCACACGGCGGAGCGGGCGCGCCTCGTGCTGCCGTGGGACGTGTATCCCTCGGCCTGGGTGTTCTCGTCGGCGACGCGGACGCCGTAGCGGTAGGCGAGTTTGCCGCCCAGGAATCCGGACACGCCCAGGGCCGCCACGCTGAGCGCGGACAGGGCGAGCCGTCCGAGGCCGACGCTTCCGCCGTCCGTGTAGGTGCTGTAGCGCCACAGGAAGTTGACCGCGTACGCGGCGGTCACCAGCAGGTTCAGCGTCATGTGGACCAGGGCGGTGCGGAAGGCCGGGGTGCCGGAGGAAATCGCGAACAGGTCGAGGAATCCGACCATGGCTGCCAGCAGCGCACCGATCACCCCGACGGCGATCAGCCACTCCGAGGACTGGGTCAGGAATCCCGGGTGGTGCACGACGTGCGAGGCGATGTCGAACACCAGGCTGGTCACCCAGGCGCCGATCGGCACGGTGACCAGAATCGGGTGGAACGGGTGCCCGTACGGGCCGGCGAGCGAGGCGCTGACCGGACGCTTCGCCCGAAACTGTGACTTATTGGCCATCGCAACCTCCCAGTAGTTTCACCAACAAATCTTGGTCTTATTCGGGAGTGGCGTCAAGATGGCCAGTACACAACGCCAAAGAACACTTGCGCCTACACAGGTTGGAGTTACCGTGGCCTGGTGGCTTCCGACCCGACCCCGCCGGCCGACGCGGCCGACACCGCGATCGACTCCGTCAGCGTTCTGAGTGAGGACTCGCGGCGGCGCATGTTCGCCTTCATCCGGCGTGCCCGCCGCGCCGTCACCCGCGACGAGGCCGCCGCCAGCGTGGGCATCTCCCGTAAGCTCGCCGCCTTCCACCTCGACAAGCTCGTCGACGCCGGCCTGCTGCGCACCCGCTACGAGACGCCCGGCGGTATCCGCAAGGTCGGCAGGCAGCCGAAGGTGTACGAACCCACCGACGTACAGATCACCGTGAGCATTCCCGACCGCCGTCACGAACTGCTGGCGGACCTTCTCCTGGATGCCGTCCTGAGCGAGGGATCCGACGAGAGCGCCGCGCAGGCAGCCCTGCGGACTGCGGAGCAGCGCGGCCGGCAGATGGGCGAGGCCGCGCGGGACGAGACCCGCCCGGGCCGTCTGGGTGCCGAGCGTGGGCTGACCGTCTGCGAGCGCCTGCTGGACCGGTACGGCTATGAACCCGTCCGGGAGGGTCCCACCCAGTTGCGGCTGCGCAACTGCCCCTTCCACCCGCTGGCGGCGAGGGCTCCGGATCTGGTGTGCGGCATGAACCAGGCTTTCCTCAGCGGCTACCTCAACGGCCTTGAGGTCAACGGAGTCCAGGCCGTCCTGGCCCCCGAGCCCGAGGAATGCTGTGTGCGCCTGCGCCCGGGCGACACCGATCGCGACGACCGGGCGGCTCACGACGACTGACGTCGGCCGCACGGTCGTGCCAGGGGGTGCGCGGGCTACTCATATGGCCGCGGGGACGCCGAGCAACAGCGTGGACTTCACCGCACTGACACCGTTACGACGCGGGTAACGGCAGTCTCAGTTCTGATCGAAGTCGATGACGGCGGTGTCGTCCTGGGGGCGGGAGCGGCAGGTCAGGACGTATCCGGTATCGATGTCGGTCCGGTCGAGGTCGCAGTCGTCCAGACGGGATCTTCTCCGAACTCACCTCGGGCTTCCATGAGGCGGGCTGTCCGACAAGTGGTCAACTCAGCAGAGGTGCCTCTGACCGGCGAGAAAGAGGATTGTCCAGGCCCTTGTTCCCGCCCCGTCGGAGGCACATTCCGGGTGAAGAAAAATCACATGACGTGCGGCGCCCGATCGTCGAGAATCCACGCGTGGCCACCATGAACGTGGACAGGACTGAACGCGGCCCGTCCCCCCGATCCTCCCTGACCGCGTCGGCCGAACGTACCTTCGGCGCGATCCCGCCAACGGCACTGGTAATGCTTGGCATCGTCAGCGTTCAGGTGGGCTCGGCATTGGCCAAGCACCTGTTCAGCGCGGTGGGCAGCTTCGGCACAGTCGCGTTGCGACTGTTCTTCGCGGCGGCGGTGCTGATGCCGTTGTGGCGGCCGTCACTGCGCATGAATCGTCGCACCTGGACGGTAGTGCTCGGCTACGGCGTGATTCTCGGCTTGATGAACCTGTGCTTCTACCTGGCGCTGGCCCGGCTCCCGCTCGGGATCGCGGTAACCATCGAGTTCCTCGGGCCGCTGGCGGTGGCCCTGGCCGGGTCGAGGCGATGGCTGGACGCTTTCTGGGCCGTGCTCGCGGCAGGCGGTGTGGTCCTGCTGATGGAGGGACGCGGCGACCTCAACCTTGCCGGTTTTCTGTTCGCCCTCGCCGCAGGAACGTGCTGGGGCCTGTACATCCTGGTCGGCGCGGCGCTGGGCCGCCACACCACGGAAGGCAATGGTCTGGCTCTGGGAATGGCCGTCGCGGCACTGGTGGCTGTGCCATTCGGCGTATCCGACAGCGGAACGGCACTGATGCAGCCGTGGGTCCTGGTTGCGGGGCTCGGCGTGGCACTGTTGTCGTCGGTGATCCCGTACTCGCTGGATCTGGAAGCACTACGCAAGATCCCACCGCGCGTGTTCGGCATCCTGATGAGCCTCGAACCAGCGATGGCGGCCCTCATCGGCCTCGTCGTGCTCCAGGAGTCGCTGCACTGGTCGCAATGGATCGCGGTGCTGTGCGTGGTGGCCGCATCGGCGGGCGCCACACGCGGTGCCCGCGCAGACCTCTAACTAAGCCCCGTGCTCCACGGGTTGGCCGCCCTGACGAGACGTAAGGCAGGCAGCTGAAGCATCATGGGCGTCATGAGGAAGCCCACTCCCGAAGGACCGACCGCTTGCGGCGGATCGGGCTGAAGATCTTCCGCGCGATGGCAACTCGTTCCGACAAGAGAGCCTGCGTCTTTCATGGCACGGCAACCGCCGCCGCTGTCCGCCTGTGGATCCGCCCTGGGCGAGGACCCGGTCAGAGCTCGCAGCAGCGCACGCTCAGCGCCGAGCTGTCCGGCGAGACTGCTCGCCAGGTTGAGAGCGCCAAGGCGTGTGTGCCGCCTGCTCGACGTGGCCGTTCCGGGAGCGGTCTACGCCGCCTCGCTGCGCGAGCAAGACCCGGAAGTTCACCGATGGCATCAAGGACGCCTCTCTCGACCCGTTAGGGGAATTGGTAGGGGCCGGGCGATCTTCCCCGACCAACTGCGAAGAAGCCGGAACTGGCGACCTCGAGCAATCAGCCAGTGGGCCGCCCCGAGCCGGCCTGCTGCCGGGGCAGGGTGGGCATGCCCAGGTCCACCCGGCCCATCCTGGCGGTGCGGTGGCTTCGGGCTCGCTTGGTGCGCAGGAACTTCAGGGTGAGGTCGAGTCCTTCGACCTCACCACGCCGGCCCTCGTCGATCGCTCGTAGTCGGCGGGCCAGCAGGTCTGCCTCCAGTTCGTCGAGGCGGGGCAACATCTTGGGGTTGATCGACAGCATCGGGCAGCGGATGCAGGCTTCTCTGAACCAGCGACAGCCAGGCGAACGGGAGGGAGTGAAGATCGCGATTCTCCCGGCTCGTCTCAGCGCCAGGAACTACTGTCGCGAGCATGGTCGAACACGATGCCCTCAGTGCCACCCGCGAGGCCTACGACGCTGCTGCCCCCGTGTATGCGCAGCTGTTCCGCGGCGAGCTGCGTGACAGGCCTCTCGACCGCGCCATCTTGAGTGCCTTCGCCGAGGTTGTAAGCGCGAGTGGCGACGGTCAGGTCGCGGACCTGGGATGTGGACCTGGCCATATCACTTCCTATCTGGACGAGTTAGGGCTGGTGGCGTTCGGCGTTGACGCCTCTCCTGCGATGATCAAGTTGGCTCGAGAGACCTATCCGGGTCTGCGGTTCGACGTGGGCTCGATGGCCGCGTTGAACATCGCTGACGGCGTGCTGGGCGGCGTACTCTCACGTTGGTCCATCATTCACACTCCACCGCAAGAACTCCCCGTCATCTTGGCGGAGTTCCACCGTGTGCTGGCGCCTGGCGGCCACCTCCTGGTCGGCTTTTCTGCCAGCGATGATCCATCTCACCCCACGCAGGTCTTCGATCACACAGTCGCGCCGGCCTATCGGTGGTCGCCGGATCACCTCGCAGCGATGCTGCGCAAGTCCGAGTTGGTCGAGGTGGCCCGGATGGTTCGCGAGCCTCAGCGCACCGACCGACGGCAGTTCCAGGAGGTTCAACTGCTCGCCCGCAAAGCCTAGGCAGGAGCTGTCTGCCCGAGCACATGACCGCATCGGAACGGGGAGCCGTCAGGCTCCAGGCGTCGACTCGTGATCATGGCTCACCGCCCGTTCGAGCTCGCTTTGGTCGAACGAGGGGACTTCTTTGGCCGAACGAGGGGACTTCGAGGAACATCATCGATGACCTGCGCTCCTGGCGGGCATCGAGCTGGGCGATCTTCTCTTCTGCTGCGACCAGGCTGACCTGTCGTCCTTCGACTTCTCCGAGCTCTCGAAATGGGCGAGGAAAGCGTCCCACTCCTCCTCGGTCGGGGTTCGGTACTCCTCGCTGGGGCGGGTTGCCCGGCGGCGGGCGATGAACGCTCGGTGGGCCTCGATCGTCTCGGCGGGGTGGACCGCTTTGTGCCCCATCGTGGTGTCGATGCGCCTGTGTTCGCAGATCAGCTGGGCGATGTGTGGCGGCAGGCCGTTCATGATGCGTCGGTGACGAAGATCCGCCGGAGGTCGTGGGGCGAGAAGGTGAGGGGCTCGCCGTCGGCGTCGGTCAGGTCGGTTGACCTCCTCTGTGGGCTCGGCCAGGGCGCCGTTCTCGAACCTCGCGCCGGAGCGGACCAGCGCGACCAGGTGGGCCCCGGTGATCGCCCGCCTGCGTTCCTGGGCGGACTCGACCAGCTTGAACACCATTGCCAGGGCGGCAGCCGGGCTGCCCGCACTGCAGGTGATCTTGGTTCGAGGCTTCACGGTCGAGGAGGTCGACTCGATGGGGTTCGTGGTCCGCAGGCGGATCCAGTGCTCGGCCGGGGAGTCGTCGAACGCCAGCAGCTCCGCATCGTCGGTGATGTTCGCGACGGCCTCCGGTCACTTCGTCCCGTAGGTCTTCGTGAACGCTTCGACCGCCTTCTCCGCGTGGCCGCGGTCCTCGGTTTGCCCGCGGTCCTCGGCGTTGTAGGTCTCCTGCATCACCACACTTCCACGACTTCCAGGGCTACCGGCCCTCGGGGGAACGAGGCGGCATGGAGGGCTCACGGGCTGCACCGGGCCTTCACCGGGCGATCCGCAGGGTCGTCTCTCCAGCCCGGTCAGCCGTACATCGCCACGCGGTACAGAGCCGCAAGCGCGTCGTCGATGGGATGGGGCTGCGGCTTGCCCGAGGAGTCGAGCCTGTTCCACCTCTGCAGGTTCACCGCGACGGACATCTGCCGCTTGCCGTCGGCACTGGTCATGGCTAGCGCCCCAGCACCCCAGGCCGAGCCGCCATGGCCCCAGAAAGTGCCCTGACCGGGAGCCTCCATCGGGTGCAGGCCGAGGCCGTAGTCGATCGTCTTTCCCTCTTGGGAGATGACCGGGACGGTGCGTTGCATCTGCGCCAGCGACGACGGGCTGACGATCTCGCCGGCAAGCAGCATGCCGTAGAAGCGGTTGAGGTCCGTGACGGTCGATATCAGCGAGGCCGCCGGGCCCACCCATGACATGTCGTAGACGCTGTAGTCGCGCGGCGGGTCGATCATGCCGAACCACGCCTCGTAGATCCGCGAGTGCGGCCCGTTGACGTACGGCTCGGTGGGGAGTTCGGTGTCTCGGAGCCCGGCGCGCTCGATGACGTTCCGGGTGATGTACCGCTCGGCCGTAGTGCCGGTTACCTGTTCCAGGAGTTCGCCGAGGAGCAGGTAGTTGGTGTTGGAGTACACCCCCGGATTGCCGCCCGGGGAGCCGACGGCGGGTGCGGTGACCCCCATCTCGATCAGTTCGGTGGGGTGAAACCGCGTGAGCCGGTTGTCGTCCAGGCTCTGGGGCCCGGTCTCCGCGAGGGCGGGGAACGCCTTGAGGGAGGGGTAGGCATAAGGGAGGTACTCGGCGAGGCCGCTGGTGTGGTTGATCAACATCCGGACTGTGATCGCGTCACCACGTTCTCCCGGAACCAGCCTCGGAAGGTACCGGCCGATCGGCGTGTCGAGACCGATCTGACCGCTCTCGACCTGCTGCAGAACCGCGGCAGCGGTGAAGGTCTTGGTGATGCTGCCGACGCGGTGCCGCATGTCGGCGGTGACGGGGCGACCGGTGGTGACATCGGCGACCCCGGCGGCGCCGCGCCAGATTTGGTCGCCGTCACGCACTTCGGCGAACAGGCCCGGCATCCCGGCGCGGTGGACGTTTTCCATGGCGGCGTTCAGCTCCGCGGAATCCAGTGGGTTCCTCACAACAAGCGTCCTTTCGTATTCCCCGGGGTGAGCGACACATCGGTCGCCTGACCCAGGTAACAGGGCACAAGTGGCACGCCGACCCGCCTCCTGCCGGGCCGCTCGGCACGCCATGCCACCATTATGCACGCGGTGCGTGCAACGCCAAGTGCATAGGTTAGGCTGAGACCCGGCGAAAGGAGTCATATGGCAGGCCGAAGGCGCTGGTCGACCGAGGAAATCCTGGATGCGGCAGCGGAGATGCTGCGCACGAGCGACGCCGAGTCATTCAGCCTGCGCAAGCTCGCCGTAGCCCTCGGGACCGACTCGTCCAGCCTCTACCGGCACTTCCGCAGCAAGACGGAACTGCTGCGCGCGGTCGCCGACCGGATCCTCCTGGCCGCCATGGACGGCTACCGCCCCGAGGGTGCCTGGAAGCAGCGCATCACCACCCTGGCCCTGCGCGTGAGAGAGGCCTTCGGCCAGCAGCCCCAGCTCGCAGCGGTCTGGGGACGCTACGCGTCAAGTGGCGCCGGTTCCCGGTTGGTCATGGAAGAGGTGCTGCAGGCCCTGCGAGCGTCGGGGCTGCCCGACGAGGAGATCCCGACGCACTACCACCGGATCGCGGTCCTCCTCACCGCATTGATCACCTCCGAGGCCGGGGTCAGCGCCATCACCCCCAAGGAGAACGAACAGGGCATGGAGCTGTTCCGCGTTGCGGTACTGGGCGCCGACCCCGAACGCTTCCCCGCACTGGCCTACTTCGCCCGTGACGTCCGCCCCCTCGGGGCAGACCGCCGCGCCGCATTCGAAGAGATCCTCGCCGCCCAACTCGCCCACATCGAGGCCGCAATCTCCCCGGGCTAGCCGACCGGCTCGGGAGTGTCGACAAATGAGGTGCGCGAACTCCTCGTACAGCCTGGGCGGTACGAGGACGGTCCATCGGCTCACGTGGCGCTGCGCCGCCCGTCGAGGTGGGCCCACAGCTCGCTGACGGGCCGTGCGTCGGCGGTGTCGTCGAGGGATGCGGCGACGGCGGCCGCTGTGTACTGCCCCCCACCTCACCCGGCGGCGGCCGCCGCGTGCCATGGCGGCGCAGCGTGCGCGGCCCGGACCCGGAGCGAACGTTGCGGAGGGCGCCGGTTCACAGCCAACCGCGGCGTGCCGCCTGCCAGGCGAGTTGCATACGGGTCGTCGCGCCGGCGTGCTCCATCATGCTCTGGATACGGCGCTGGACGGTCCGTCGGCTCAGCCCCATCTGCGAGGCGATCGCTTTGTCGGCGACGCCCGCCACCAGCAGGGACAGCAGCTTGTGGTCGGTGGGGGAGAGGGAGTTGGCCCCGCCGACGCCGTCGGTGCTCGAGACCGCGCCGGCGTCGTCGACGTGCAGGGGGACGGCGTCCTCCCAGTAGCGCTCGAACAGGGCGATCAGGGCGGCGAGCAGATTGCTGTCCCTGACCAGCGCGGTGGTGGGCTCCTCCGGGCTGCCGTGGGGTCCGCCGGCCACGAGGGGGAAAATCGCGACAGAACGGTCCGCGATCGCCAGGCGCAGTGGCAAGTGCGGTACGGCGCGGGCGACCTCGCCGGCCCGGACGCCGGCGACAACGTTGTCCACGGCACCCTCGTCGTCGAAGAACGCCTTCTCGTACAGCACCCGGTACCGTACGCCCCGGGTCAGTGCCTGGAACTCCTCGGCGTTGCTGCCCGACGGCATGGCCACGTACTGGGCCTTGCAGAACCACAGCATCTCGTCCTGTGTGCTGGTCTGGATCTGCCGGAGGTGCTGGCGCAGGGCTTCGGCCCCGGTGATGACCTCCAGCAACTGGCCGGCGTCGTGCCGGCGCATCGTCTCCCGGTAGGACTCGACCAGACGAGCGGCCTCGACCCGGGCCAGGTCCAGTGCGTCGGCGCTGCGCCTCAGCCGGGGCAGCAGCGCCACGTCCGGGGGGACCGCCCGGAACACCCTCGGGGTCGCGTCTGTATGGCTGGCGAGACCCTTGGACGTCAGTGACGTCAGGATCCGCTCGGCCTCCAGCTCCGTCAGACCGGCCCGCTGGACGAGGTCCGCCGTCGTAGCGCGGCCGGACGTCACGAGCAGCCCATAGACGGACTCCTCCTCGGGGGAGACTCCTGCGGCCTCCAGCACCACGAATGTCCCTCCCCGGCCCCTGGATTCAATGGTTGAACTTGGTGATTGAAGACCGTACTACACCAGGGGGAGGAGTCGGGGGGCGTACGGCGAACCGTACGCCCCCCGGCGGGGCGCTACGGGTGCAGGGCGTAGGCACGCTGCACGGTCTGCCGGACCGAGTTGCCGGCCGCGTCACGCGCCGTGACGCGGAGGGTCACCCAGGAGTCGGGTCGGCTCCGCGACGGCCCCTCGATCCCGGCCCGGAAGGCGTTGTGACCACGGTCGCTCACCTCCGTCCGGTGCCAGGTGCGGCCGTCGTCGTAGGAGGCCTCGACGCGGACCGTCACCCCGCGTGGAACGGACAGCCCGTCCTGGAGGCGGACCCGCACACCGATGGTGTGTGCACGCCCGGCGCGTATCGCATTGTGCGCGTCGACCGGTACGTCGTAGTCGAGTTGGAGCAGCGACAACGGCGTGGCGGTGTCCGTCCGGCCCGACGGGAAGGACCAGGAGGTGCTGGTGGCGACGCCCGACTTCCAGTCCTGCGCATTCCGCGAGGTTGTCAGATCCAGCCGGTACTGGGCCGGGCCGGCGGGCACCTCCACGTCCGACCAGGCGCCGTTCATCTCCTCGATCTTCTGGCCGTCGCGATACAGGACGGCGGCGGTGGCGTCACCGACCGGGTCCGCGGCGGACGTGCCGACACCGCCGCCGTCGCCGGCCACGGCCCGCGACCAGTGCCCGGCCTGCGAGTCCGTGAACTCCGGGATGCGCAGTCGCAGCACGTTGCCGTCGCGCACCGTCGCGGTGGGGGTGCCGGCCGGAATCGACGGCCGTACGACAGCGCCCTGCCAGGTCTCGTGCGGCTGTGCACCGGGTCGGTAGGTCCGCGGGTTGTCGCGCATGCCGACGGCGAGCGGCATGTCGACGTCGAACGTCGTGGTGTGGTGCACCAGGTGCTGCCACATGGTGTCACCGGCACTGACGTACTCGATCCGGGCGACGCCTGTGGGCACGAACCGGGTGTACTGGAGCCAGGCCGTGTCCTGGTACGGCCGCCAGCCGAAGCGCTGCTCGCTCGCCCAGCCGGTGCCACCGTTGTCGGCGTACGTGCTCGGGACGACCGCGCTGTTGCGGTCGGACACGGTGTGCACGACATGCCGGGGGATCTGCTGTGCGGACACCTGCATCACGTCGTACAGGTACGGGCTGCGGGCGGTGCCGGAGAACTTCACCGTGGTGGTGCGGTCGGCGAGGCGTGCCAGCAGTTCGGCTCCGGCCTTGGCGCCGATCCTCACGGTCGGCACGGCCCAGCGCTCACCCTGCGGGTTCCAGCGGGTCCATGCGATGTCGCTGAAGTGGACGAGCATGACGGCGCGCGCGCCTGCCGCGGCCGCCTGTGCGACGAGGTCCTTCTCGTAGGCGCCGGTCGGGTCGTTGACGACCGCGAGCCGGCCGCGGGCGTGCCGGAAGTCGGGGCTGGCGGCATCACCGGCGTCGACCGCGGTCAGGGTGGCCCCGCGGTCCCCGAAGAGCGGCGAGTCGGGCATGTAGTAGGCGTTGAGATCCAGGTCGGCGCCGGGCACCCGGGTCTGCAGGAGCGGGGCGACGAGCTGCCAGCGCGAGGCGAACTCGAAGGTTCCCTCGGTGACCTTGGCGGTCGGACTCACCAGCAGACGCTTGGCGACGTCGAAGTACATGGTGCCCTGGAGCAGGCTGTGGCCGTCGAGCTTGCGGTACGTCTGGTAGTTGAGGACACCGCGCTGTTCCGCGGGCCGGGGCGTGCGGATGTCCACCGGGACCGTCTTGCGGGCGTCGAGGGTGACGGTCGTGTCCTTGGTGACCTTCACCTCGGGCAGCACCACCTCGCGCAGTTCCTGTCCGTCGCCGGCCGTGTCCAGCCAGCTGGTGTTCAGCTGGTAGACGCCCTCCTCGACCTCGGCGACGGCCGGTTCGGTGCTCGTGTAGCCCACGAACCCGTCGGCTCCCCAGATGGTCGGCAGGGCCGGGACCGGCTTGCCGTCCTTGTCGATCGTCTTCACCGTGATCCGGTGGGTCGGCCCGTGCACCACGAGGCTGAGCGTGGTGTGCACACTGGTCTTCCCGTCCGTCGACGCGGCCGTCACATAGCCGTAGAACTTGCCCTGTCCGGCGCGGGCCGGGTCGACGGTCACCGGGACCTCCGCCGTCGCTCCGGGGGGGACGCGCACCGACCCGGAGCCGAGGCGCACCGTGCCGTCGGCGGGCGTCTTGCCGCCCGCGGTGGCCAGCTTGACGGTGAGCGCGAGGGTGAGGTCCTGGTCGGAGGTGTTCGTGTACCGCAGCGTCGACGTGCCGCCCGCACCGCCGCCGGTCGAGAACGGGCCGAGGGCGAGGGTGCCGGTGGCGGTGACCGACCCCAGGGCCGCGGCGCGCACGTCGATCCGGCCGCCACCCTGCTCGGTGACCTCCTGACCGGGAACCGTACGTGCCGTGCTGACCAGTGCGTCCTTCAACTGCGCGGCGGACCAGTCGGGGTGGCGCTGGGCGAGCAGAGCGGCGGCACCCGCCACATGCGGGGTCGCCATGGACGTGCCGGAGGCGGCGACGTAGTGCTCGTCCACCGGATCGCCCATCGTGGTCCCGGCCGCGCGGGCCGCCACGATACCGACACCGGGTGCCGTCACATCGGGCTTGACCGCGTCGTCGCCGAGGCGTGGTCCGCGGCTGGAGAACGGGGCGAGCGAGTCGTCCCGGTCGACGGCTCCGACCGTGAGCGCGGCGTCCGCCGCCCCCGGCGAGCCGACCGTGCTCGCGCCCTGCTGCCCGCTGTTGCCCGCCGCCACGACGAACAGGGTGCCGGTGGTCCGGCTCAGGTCGTTGAGCGCCTCGCTCATGGGATCGGTGCCGTCGGAGGCTTCCTCAGAACCCAGGCTCATGTTGACGACCTTGGCTCCCTGCGATGCCGCCCACTCCATGCCGGCGATCACCTGCGAGGCGCTGCCGTAGCCGTCGTCGCCGAGGACCTTGCCGACGAGCAGCTCCGCGGCGGGCGCGACTCCCTTGCGGCTGCCGCCGGACGCGGCGCCGCTGCCGCCGACGATGGAGGCGACGTGGGTTCCGTGCCCGAAGACGTCCCCGGTACCGGAACTGTTGGAGAAATCCCTGGCCTCGGCGACCCGCCCGGCCAGGTCGGGGTGGGTTTGGTCCACACCGGTGTCCAGGACGGCGACCTTCACCCCGTCGCCCCGGTAACCGGCCTGCCACACGTCCGGGGCACCGATCTGTGCCGTGCTGCGGTCGAGGGACGCGCCCACCCGGCCGTCCAGCCACACCCGCGGGGTGGCGGCGACCTCGGTCGCCCTCAACTGCCCGTCGGCGGGGACCAGTTCCTTCCAGAACCGGCCGAGGTCGCTGTCGGACACGCGCATCGCCCGTGCGTCGATGCTGGCGAGCCTGCGGACGGGGGACTCCTTCGCCGCCAGAGCGGTGAGGTCCTTGACGGCAGCTGCCGCCACCCCGTCCGCCCGGCCCACGATGAGCGGCAGCGCGTCGGTGTGGGCCTCGTCGTACTTCTGCGCGACGAGCGCCGTCACGTCGAACAACTGCCGGTCCAGGCGGCCGGACGCGACCAGGGTGCCGGCGTCGGACGGAAGCACCGTCAGATGCCCGTCCTGCTCCTGGGTCCGGAAGAGGACACCCCGTCGCCCGTCGCCCGGGGTGACGGAGGCGATCTGCCGGCCGTTCGAGGCCCTGGTGACCGTCACGCGGTCACCCGTGATCAGTCGCACCGTCGCCGTGGCGTCGGCCGAGGTGCTCGCAACGGCGCCTCCACGCGGGCTACTTGCGCCCGCGGACACGGGGGCCGCCGCTCCGGCAACCAGCGCAAAGCCTGTCGATATCGCCGCCACTAGGCGGATCCGTCTCATCAGTCCTGTGCCTTCCCTCGGCCCGCAGTGTGGTGTTCATGCGCTGGAAAGGATCAGCTGGAGGCGGATGAGGTGTCACTCGATTCCGGTGGCACAGGTGGGACATGTCGCAACGGTGCCACCGCTCGGCGCCGGGCGGCCGGGAGGCGTCCGCGGCAACCGCAGGCCGGCTCTGGCCGGGATTTCGCGAGCCGTGCCACGGATTGCCCCGCTCGGCCACGAGGAACGTCGGCCGCCGCCACCGTGGCCCGGCTGGTGCGGACTTGCACCGGAACAACGTGGTGTTAATGCTGCCGGGCGGGGCCGCCGATCGCAGCCCCGCCCGGTTCGTGCTGCTCGCCGACGTCAGCGCAGGCCGAACGCCCGGGTGATCGTCTGGGAGACGGCGTTGCCGGCGTTGTCCCGGGCGGTCACCCGGAGGGTGGCGAAGTCCGCCGACTTCGGTGCGCGCAGGCTCGTCCGCCATCCGTCGCCGGTGCGGGTCAGGTCGCTCCGGAGCCAGGTCTTGCCGTCGTCATAGGAGACCTCGAAGGAGGGCTTGACTATGGCGGTCGTGGTACCGGGCAGGTGCGAGGGGGTCACCGTCACATTGGCATGGCGATCGGCCCGGCCGGCCTTGTCGGTGTCGACGCCGTAGTCGAGTTGGATCAGCGGGAGGGCCTGCGTCGACTCGGTCCCGGTGGCCGCGGAGGTGAAGTCCCACTCGGTGAGCGTGTGCGTCGAGTACGGGTTGGCCCAGGCACCTCGGTCGTTGTCGAGCACCAACCGGTAGGGCAGCCGCTCCGCGGCGAGCGCGGGAACCTGCAGCCACTCGGCGTTGCCCCAGTCGAGCTGCTGGTCGCCCTGGTACAGCGACATCCAGTCCTTGACGTCGAAATTGGCCCCGGCTTCGCCCACATGGCCGGCGCCGGAGTCACCCCAGCCGGGCGCGGTGATGTACATCGTGTCGAGGTAGCGCACCGGCTGGTAGCCCATCGGGCCCATCCGGGGCCGCTGGATCGGCCCGAACCAGCTGACCTTGCCGGTCTTCCGTGCCGGGTAGCGGAGGACGCCGATCGAGTGCTGCCCGGTCTCGCCCTGGATGAAGGCGTCGTCCAGCCAGGTGGCGGCGGAGGTCACCCAGTCGGTCCGCTCACCCTGGGCGGGAGTGGTGAGCTGGTTGCCGACGGCCCAGCCGCGCCAGACATCGGGGCGGAACTCCATCGCCTTGCCCGGCCGGTAGTTGCGGAACGAGACATCCACCCTGCCCAGGTCCCTCGGCTCCTCTTGCCAGGTGGGATCCGCCGGGACGGCGCCGGACCAGTGATGCACCACGTCGTAGACGTAGTCGGTGGTGGGGTGCGAGGTGACCTTCAGCTTGACCGCTCCGTGCCGGAGCGCACCGATCAGGTCGGCGCCCTGGTCGGCGTTGAGGGTTGCCACCGTCAGCGGGGCCGGGCTCTGCGGGCTCCAAGGAGTCTCGTCCCAGGGCTGCAGCCGGCCGATTCCGTCGTTGACGACCACGAGTACCTGCGCGCCCGCGGCCGCGGCGGCCTTCGCCTGTGCCTCGATCCCGGCCGGGTCGCTGCCCCGGACCACGACGGCCTTGCCGCGCACGTTCTGGCGCGCGAACTCCTCGGCCGTGCCCTCGCCGGCATAGACCGCCGTGAGCGTCCGGGTGCCGGCCGGCAGCGGCTCGGCCGCGCGCTTGACCAGCGGGTCGGCGTAGGTCTTCGAGGTCGTGCCCAGGGTCAGCGCCGGCTGCTCCAGGCGGAAGCGGGCACCGAACTCGAACTCGCCGTCGGTGACCTTCTTGCCGGTCGGCAGCGCCCAGATGCTGTCGTAGGACGGATCGGGCAGCATGGACGATTCGACCAGGCTGTCGGTGAACGACCGGTGGACGTCCAGGCGCGGTGCGACAGCCGTGGTCTGCTGCGGCACGCGTGCCAGGATCTGACGGGTCTTCCGGCCGTCCAGGGTGACGGTGCGATCCTGGTCCAGCTGCACGTCGTTGAAGGCGAGCAGTGCCATGCCCCGCGAGTGCGGCCCGTTGGCCCCCCGCACGTCGGCGGTGAGCCAGCCGCTGTAGCTGCCGACGGGCAGCCGCACCGTACCGGTGCCGGAGTCGTCGAGGTCGATCACCGTGAAGAGGTGCTCGGCGGTGAGGACGACCCTGCCCGCCAGCGGATGGCCCGACCGGTCCTTCGCGACGACGGTCAGATTCTGACGTTGGCCCTCGCGGGCGCCGCCGATCAGGGTCCGGGCCCGCACCGTGCCGGTGCCGTCCGTACCGGTGACCATGGCGCTGACCGGCTGGTCGGCCGTCAGCCGGTCCAGTCGCGCGGTCAGGTCGACCGTTGTGGTGCCGTGCGCGGGAACGGTGATCCGGTCCTCGGAGAGGGAGAACAACCCCGCCGGGACGGTGCCGTCGACCGTCAGGCCGAGGCTGACCGGGGCGTCGCCGACATTGGTGTACGTCACCTTCTGGACGTCGGTCTCTCCCGGCTTCTGCGGCCAGGTGTGGAAGCCGGAGTAGGCTTCGGCGGTCGCGAAGACCGAGGCGTGCACCGCCGCCAGCGCGTCGAGCCGACCGGCGCCCGCCTGGTACGGCGTGTACGACGGGGTCGCCTTGGCACTGCTGACCAGCGCCTCCTTCAGCTGCGAACCGGTCCAGTCGGGGTGCTCGGAGGCGAGCAACGCTGCGGCGCCGGCGACGTGCGGCGTCGCCATCGACGTGCCGCTCATCGTGGTGTAGTAGCCGGACCCCCGCTTGTAGTGCGAGCGCGCCGCGACGATGTCGACGCCGGGTGCGGTGAGTTCGGGCTTCAGCCCGGCATCGCCGTCACGCGGGCCCTGGCTGGAGAAGTCGGCCAGCTGGTCCGCGGAGTCGACGGCGCCGACGGTCAGCGCGGCGTCCGCGGCACCGGGGCTGCTGATGGCGTGCGGGCCGCCGTTGCCGGCCGCGACGACGAACAGCGCGCCGGTCTCGCGGCTGAGCGTGTCGACCGTCCGGCTCATCGGGTCGGTGGCGTCGCCGCCACCGCCCAGGCTCATGCTGATGATCCTGGCCCGCTGGTCCCGGGCGGCCCACTCCATGCCCGCGATGATCCAGGACTCCTGGCCCCTGCCGTCGGAGTCCAACACCTTGCCGATGGCCAGCCGGGCACCGGAGGCAACGCCCCGCTCCTTGCCGTCCGAGGCGCCGCCGGTGCCGGCGATGGTCGAGGCGACGTGGGTGCCGTGACCGTTGTAGTCGGCGGTGTCCTCCTCGTAGGGGACGAAGCTGGCGCTGGTGTCGACCTGGCCGGTCAGGTCCGGGTGTTCGGCGTCCACGCCGCTGTCGAGCACCGCGACCTTCACGCCCTTGCCGGAATTCCCCTCCGCCCAGACTTGCTGCGCGCCGATCTGAGCAGTCGAGTCGGCCAGGTCGGCCTTCACCTTGCCGTCGAGCCAGACCTTGGCGATGCCTCCGGCGAAGGCCGGCTTCGCCGTCCGGGCCGCCGCGCCGGGACCGCCGGTGAGCGCGGACCAGAACGCCGGGGCCTGCTTACGGTTCTGCGCGAGGGCGGCACTCTGGATGATGTCCAGCCGGCGGACGACGCTCGAACCGGCCACCTTCGGCCGGGTGCGGGACCTGGTGGCGGCGTCGGTGTAGCTCACGATGAGCGGCAACCGGGAGGCGCGCGCGTCGTCGTAGCCGTCGGCGATGAGCCGGGTCACGTTGAACAGCTGCTTGTCCAGCTTTCCGGTACCGACATACGGCAGGACGGCGTCGGGATACACGTACGTCGCCCCGTCGATGACGGCACGGTGGAAGCCCGCCGTGGCTCCGTTCGCGGCTTCGAAGGACCGGACGACGGTGCCGTCGGCGGCGGTGCCGATCGTGACTTTGTCACCGGTGATCAGAGTGACGGTGTGTGTGCCGCTGTTGGCGGGTGACCGCTGTGCGGCTTCGGCGGGCACAGGGGTGACCGGGTTCGCGGACACAGCGGCGGTGGCCGGTACGACTCCGAGTACCAGGGCGGCGACCGCGCCGAGCGCGATCAACCTGGGTCTGGCAAAGGGGATTTCGGGCAAGGAGAGCCTCCAGGGGAACCGGGAACGGGAGTTGATCTGGATCATGGAGGCACCCTCGGCCTACGGCAATGGATTCCCGCTGGCGCGGCTGCGTCATGGCACAACTGCGCTACCACCGGGGCGGAGGCGGTACATGGCAGGGGATGGGGCCGCCGGTGGAGCGCGCGGTCGTCGGTCCGCCCTTCCTGGTGATCGGCCCCATCCGCCGCAGCCCGGGCCCAAGCTGGTCGAGGGCAGACCTTGAGTGCCGGACCGGCAGGCCCTGCGCGGGATCCTGTTCGTCTTGCACACCGGCATTCAATGGGAGTACCTGCCGCAGGAACTGGGCTTAGGTTCGGGCATGACCTGCTGGCGACGGCCGACCGCCTGGCACGAGGCCGGCGGCTGGGATCGCTTGCACGCCGTGCTCCTCAAGAAGCAACAGCGGCTCCAGCCGTTCCCACTGTTGGTCTGTCAGATCCCCACGACCACATCGATCTCGTTCCACGACCTTGATCAACATTTCAACGGGTCCTAATGTTGGACGCGGACGACGAGCTTGCCGGTGGCGCGGTCGTGCTCCATGTCGTCGTGGGCCTGCGGCACCTGCTCCAGGCCGTCGTAGACGCGGTCCACAGGGAAGTCCAGCCGGCCGGCCGCGACCGCGTCGACGATCTCCTGGAAGGCCTCCCGCGGCAGGTCGGCGGCGTCGCCGAAGTAGCCCGCCAGGCGCACACCCTTCGGCAGGTACTCGTTCGGGGAGAAGTCCCGCACCGTCCACTGGTTGGAGAGGCTGCCGCCGAAGCAGGCCGTGCCGTGCACGCGCACCGCGCGCAGAGTGTCGGGCAGGGTCGGTGTGCCGACGAGATCAAGGGCGGCGTCGACGCCGTGCGGGTACAGCTCGCGCACGGCGCGCGCGACCTCACCGGTGTCGAGCAGGGGGTGGTCGACACCGTGCTCCTTCAGCAGAGCGAGGCGGCCGGCCTGCCGTGTGGTGGACAGCACCGTGGCGCCGCGCCATGTGGCCAGCGCGGCGGCTGCCAGGCCAACCGAGGATGTGCCGCCGCGGATCAGTACGGACTGACCGGGCTTCAGGTCCAGGCCGATGGTGAGCGAGCCGTAGGCGGTCTGCACCATCTCCGGCAAGGCGCCCAGCACCTCCCAAGGCAGGTCGGTGTCGACAGGGATGACCTGGGACAGCGGCGCCGACGTGTACTCGGCATAGCCGCCGTCGTAGGTGCGCCCCATGTCCCCCATCATCGCGACGACCTTCTGCCCGGGAGCCAGCCCGCTGCCGGCCGGGGCCGCGTCGACGATGCCGGCGGCCTCGATACCCGGCACCCGGGGAAAGCTGACGCCCACGCTGAGACCCAGCCGAAGCTTCAGCTCCGAGCGGTTGAGGCCGAACGCCTCGACGCGGATGCGCACCCAGCCGTCCCTCTCGGGCGGGAGCGGGAGCGTGGTCAGCCGGAGGTTGTCCACGGGGCCGGGAGCGGAGAGCCGGACGGCGCGCATAGTGGTCGGCGAGGACGTCATGAGCCTGCTTTCTTCCCGGGGCAGGAGAGTCGGTCGGCGGTGGTCAACATGCAGCCGCGGCGGGTTCATTCCCGACTCGCCCCGGATTTCCGCCTGTTGAGATTCACCTCCCATCATGTCCTTGCCGACCGCGCCTACTCCTCCCGCCGCATCCGCGCCTACCTGCGACGCCGCCGGATCCCGCTCACCATCCCGGAAAAGCGCGACCAAGCCAGGCACCAGCTGCCGCGCGGTTTCCGCTTGCTTGATCTGCCGACCACTGTTCGAGGCGGTGCGTGCTGCCGCCGGACCGGTGGGCGTGTCCCGATAGCGCCTTCGCGACAGGCACCGTCACAGTCCTGACCGCCTCACCTGGCCCGGCCTGCGCCGGGAGATCCACGGCGGGCTCCAAGCCATGGGGAACTGGAACTCGGCGAACACCGTCCGGCACTACGGAAAGGAGGGCGCCCTGACCGGCCCGGGCAGGGAAACTCCGTACGTGCGGTGACAACAGGGCTGCCGTGGTGGCCAGGACCACCACGGCCGCGCAGCCGGCCAGGACTTGGCCGGTGCCCACGGCAGCGGCGCGAGCTTCGATGCCTTCATCCGGTTCACCCCTTCCGGCGGCAGGCCAGCCACACCAGCACGACCGCACCGGCGGCCGCCAGCATCACGGTGCGGTGGTCCCGCGCCATCCGCGCACCCTGGGCGGTCTTCTGCTGTACTGGTTCGGGGGCCTTGTCGTGCCACAGCTGGCCGGCCTGGGCCGCCTTCGCGCGGGCCTGCTCGGCGGCGTGGGCCGCCGTGCCCTGGACCGGCTCGGGCAGCTTGTCCTGCACCTGCTTGGCCAGGTCGGCGGCCTTGGTCTTCAGCTCACGGACCTTGACCGTGGCTTGTTCCGTGACCGCGGTGGCCTTTTCCTGGGTGCGTGTTTTGACATCGGTTTTGGCAGCGAGCGCCTCGAGGGTTTCGCCGAGCTCGGCGCGGGTCTGCTCGACCTGCTCGCGCAGCTCCTCAGGGCTGGAGGCGGTGGGTTCGTCGTGGGGTCGCTGGGTCATCGCCGTGCGCTCTCCTTGATCTCGGCCACGTCGGCCTTCACGTTCTCGATCGTCTGTTCCGGGGTGGGCGGCGCAGCCTGGCTGACCTGCTTCCTACCGCTGACGGCCATCACCGTGGCGATCACCCCCAGCACGGCGGTCACGATCAGCGCCGCAGCCCACACGGGCAGCGGCACGGCCAGCGCCGCGATGACGGCGGCCACCAGGGCCTGCAGCATCAGGAAGCCGATCACTCCGGCGCCGCCGAACAGCCCGCCGCCCTTGCCGTAGCGTTTGGCCTTCTGCTTCATCTCCGCCTGCGCCAGGCGCATTTCACCGCGCACCAGCTCCGTCAGCTGTTGCGAGGCTCGCTGCACCAGCTCGCTCACCGGCTCCTGGCCGGAGTGGTGCGGGCTGCGGTCGGGCCCGGACGCGTACGGCTGCGTGCCCGTCATGGCGGTCACCTCCCGTCCCTTCCTGCGGGCCGGGCAGTCCGACCCCTTCACATGGCCCGCGAGTACCCCGAACGCCGCGGTTCAGGGCAGTGGTGCAGCCGGCGCAGAAGTCGTCTATCAGCGCGGCAGCGTCATGGGGTGCACGGAGCACTCGACAACCGCCATCAGACCGACTTGCACACCTTGGGATGCAGACCCTGCGGCACCGCACTGGGTCTGCCCCGGCAGCCTCACGAGCCACGGCACAGCCGGGTTACACCTTGGGATTCGGGTTACCCGCCCGGTGCGGCCTCTGGGGAGCCGCGGCAGCGGCCCCCGGCTGGTTTTCCGTGTGTGCCCGGCGGTCTGAGGCTGCGGGCACACAGCGTCGGCCCGCTCAGCAGTTTCGAGCGGGTCGGCCCGCGTCCGCGATGCAGACGCCCTGTCACGGGCCGCGCCGGTCGCCTTCCTCGACGCCTTCGGCGTCGATGCGTTCCTGGTCGTTCGGGCAGTTCCCGCCTGAACCCCCGCCCTCGCGTCGGACCGCTCGGGCAACCCGGAGCGGTGCCGGAGCGCTCGACTGGGCTGTCTTCCGAACCCCGCGCCGGGGCGGGTAACTCGGATCGTGAGCTGCCATGCGGCAGCGTCACGCTGCATCGAGGCGTCGCGGTCAGCCCAGCCGGACTGCGCTCGGAGCCGGACAGGCCGGCGTTGAGGACCAGGGGCAGGTGACGTCCCCGGGCGTGGGGGCCGTCCGCGACCTGGCCGACAACCGGTCCTCGATGCGGTCGAAATCACCGAGTCCTGACGGGCCCGGTCCGGTGCGCCCGGACGCCGCCAGACGCAGTCTCACCCTGGAAGCGGCTCTCCCGCCTGCCGTGCAATGGCAGGCGGGCTGGAGGTTGCTGATGCCCCAAGGCAGGAGTGGTCGGGGTGGCTCGTGAACAAGCCGGTTTGCTACTCGCGGAGGCAGACCGGCTGTGGGAGGTCGCGCACTCCTGGTCCAGGGTCATGCCCATCGCGATGGGCATGACCCTGCGGCGGGCGTCTGCGCGGCACTGGTCACTCAAGCAGATAGCGGCCCACGTGCCATGCCGCATGCCCTCGTCCAGTGCGAATTGCCGCGCCAGGGCGCCACCTGCGTGCCGACATCACCGACCAGCCATCCGGGTCCGGCTGACGTCAACAGTATGGTGGGTGGCACTGCGGGACGTGGCTTTCAAGCGTGATCCACGAGTTCTGCAAAGCCTTTCTGGCGCGCACAGTGTCCACAGCAGAAGAACTGGCCCCCCGCTTGAAGGCCATGGCCGAGGATGCGGCATTGGCAGTTGCCGCAGGTCGGTGCCATCTTCTGGGCGGCACACTCGATGCTGTCGAATGTGTGGACGGCTCCTCCTGCGACGTGCATCTCGAACGCCATCTCGTAGTCGTTGTTGCAGACCTCGCAAACGGCCATGAATGACCAGCTCCTCACGGGTGAACAGATTACGGCCGACCATTCCGCCGACCCTAAGGGAACGTAGCGAGGAGGTTCCTCGAGTCCGTGGCGGCACGATCATCCGTATGTGGCCAGGCTGGGGGAAATCACCCAGCTGGGCGCGGTGAGGCTCCCGGTGACGTTCGTTCGAGAACACGTTGCGCACTCTCATCGGATCGCCCGAGGTGATGCGCGCACAGCACGCGGAAATCGTCCACCTCAGCTCTCGGGACAACGTAGAGGTGCAGATCATGTACGGGCGGCGTTCAACCCCACAGTCCTGGTGCGTCGGCGACGGCTAAAAAGTGGACCAGTAGCGACGCTTGGGTTCCAACACTTGTCGCAGCGTTCCCTGATCATTAGGGGTGTGTTGATGGCGAGGCGGGGACGCAAGCGCACGCTGGAGCCCGAGGCTGGGCGGATGTCGTGGATGAGTAGGTCGCGCTCTTTCATCGCGGCGCGCCCTCTACGAAGGCGCCAAGGGCGTGCCGTTCGTGAAGCAAGAGCTAGTCCTCAACCCCCAGCGGTCCGGGCGTCGTTGCTTCGGCGCGACGTCGCCGACCAGGAGAGGGACTGGCCGCTGCCGCTGGTCGTCTCGAGCCATTGCCACAGCTGCGCAGCTGGGGGTGGGTGGTTGGGGTGTGGGTGAGACGGTTAGCCCGCCGCGTCATCTGCCGCACCGTGACCGCGGACCCGGAGCCGGTGGACCAGGTGTGGACCGCCAGGGACCCGCGTTCCCAGCGGCCGGCAAAGGCCGCGGGGCGGCCGGTCATCTGCCGTACCCACGGCGGTGGCGGGGGTGAAACCTTCCTGTTGCGGCAGGTCGCACTGGGTCTAGACGCGGGCGGTGGAGTAGTGGCCGCGGAAGCCGCGTGCGGTGATCTCTTGGTGGAGATCGAGGATGGCCACCTCCTTGCGGTTTCGGCCCAGCGCGAGGCCAGGTAGGGCCTGAGAGGGCTGAGTTTGCTGGGAGTTGGCGCCTTGCGACCCATGACCATGTCCTGCCGACGGGCGGCGCGGGCGCACCGCTGGACAGTGTGTCGGCCCCAGCCCAGGTGGCGGGCGATGTGGCGCAGGCCCATGCCCACTCCACGTGCATGCTGACGGCCATGGCCGCCGACACTCTTGCGCTTCTGCGTCAGCAGCGATGACACCGATGGAGCCTTCATGCGAGGAATTGTCGCTGCCTGTGGATGAGTCGGGCCCTCGGCCATCGTAGAATTCCGGGACCGGTCCGCCCGGGGGAATGCCCGGCCGGTGCCGCGAATCGATCAGATGAGGGAGATGCCCGAGGCGATCGTCGCGGTGCCGCCAACTCGAACCAGCGGACCTGAGGCATCGCGACGCATACTCGCAGCGATGGTTGAGGGTTCGCCGAGCGAGTCGCCCATGTCGACGTCCAGTGCGGAGAAGCCGTGGTCGGCGAGGTCTGCAGCCAAGCAGGCGGTGCTGTTGGCGTTGGCGATGTCTTCGGGGACACCGATGGAGGGGGCAAACATGCGGGCTGCGGCGCGGCCATCGGGAAATGGCATGCTGTACACGTAGCAGCCCAGCAGTCCCAGCCGGTCGCAAGCTTCCCGAAGGCGGGACATGTCGGGCGCCAGATCCGCCAGGGCCTGACGATCAACGACTCGAACCAGCATCCGGGGCCGTCCCACCGAAGCAATACGACATCGTGCCGACGCCTCCAACGAATCAATGCCCAGGGCGGCAAGGACCAATTCGCCGTCCCCGGCGGCGGGGTCGCTTAGCTCGACAGGGCCGGGATCGAATACGGCCTCGTACCGGTTGTCGCCGCCGGTGGCGCGGCCGAGGAAGGTCCGGCTCCCCGAGCGCAGAACCGCCTCGTACTCCCGCTCCCGCGCCTGGGCGCGTTCGGCGAGCACCGCGAGCGCAGCCACGGTGCCATGCCCGCAGGCGGGCAGCTCTCCGGCAGCGGTGAAGAAGCGCAGCGACACGACCGGACGGCCGGACGTGTGCTCCTCGGCCGAGATGAACACGGCATGCGACGTGCCCGCCGCGACCGGGACCGCGCAACGCTCGGCGTCACTCAGCAGCGTGTCATCGACCACCGCGGTCGGGCTCCCGCCCTGCCCAGCACGCTGACAGGCGTAGACGACCGCAACTTGGAGACTCATGGAACCGGGAGGCTAGCAAGGAAGCAGATCCGTCGGACAGACTCAGACGGCGCCGGGCCCGGGGCGCTCGACGAGCTGACCGCGTTCGAAGGGGCCCCGGCGCGGTGTGGTCGTCCTTCAGCGCAACGAGCTCTTTCGAGCCGTCGGCGCGCACGCCGACGAGGACGAGCTCGTAGGCTTTAGCCTCCTCCAGGTGGACGTTGAGGTGGATACCGTCGGCCCACATGTACACGTAGTCGACCTCCGCCAGGTCACGGTCCAGAAAGGCGGCGTGGTCGGTCTGCCACTGCTGTGTGAGACAGGTGACCGTCGCGGGTGAGAGCCTGGCCGAACTGCCCAGGAACTGCTCCAGCGCAGGCACGTAGTCACCGGCAGGCAGGCCGTGGAGGTAGGGCAGCGCCAGCACCCGGCTGATCTTCGGGGGCTTGCCTCGACGACCCGAGCTCCCTGGCACGAAGCGAGTTGTCCCGTGTGCGAAAAGACCCTGCGTGCGGGCGTCCCAACGCGGGCGGCTTTGCACGATGCGGTAGGGCTGGTGTCAGCCGTGCAGGGGACGGTGCAGTATCCGGACCCATGTTGCGGACGGTCAGGTCCTCGATCACGAGCGTTTGGATGCCCTATGGGTCTCGACGACGCCGCCTGATCGACCCCCTGGTCGTCGGCGAGCCGCGGGAACCTGCAGTTCATGGACCGTATCGTCGAGCAGTTCGACTTCAACTTCCTCTGCATGCCGCTCGATGCCGCTCGGCGAGGACTCCGGCACGCTCGCTGCTGCACTTGAGCAGCGCGGGCCGGTGGTTCGCAACGTATCCGGTGCCGGACTGCGGATCATGGTCGGCAGCCTGGAGCCTGGAGGCGAACGCTTGCTGATCGACCTTGGAGGGCCTCAAATCGGCTCGATGACGTTCTTCCGCAGGTGCCCGTAGACCACCGAGGTGCGTACGTCCGCGAGCTCCTGTCGCTCGGTCAGCTTGTCCAGGACGACCGCATGCAGATGGTCGGTGTCGCGAACCGCCACATGGAGGAGGAAGTCGTCGGTGCCCGTGAGTACGAAGACCGCGATCACCTCGGGCATCCGCGCCACGAAGGCCTGGAACTGCTCGATGACCGCACGCGTCGGCGGCCGTACCCGCACGGCGATCATCGCCTGCAGCCCCCGGCCGAGCGAGGGGAGGTCCACCTCGGCGTGGAATCCGAGCAGCACGCCGCGCTCACGGAGGGAGCGCACCCGCTCCAGGCAGGTGGAGGGGGCGATGCCCAACTCCTGTGCCAAGTCCCGGTTGGTGCGCCGACCGTCTTGCTGCAGAAGCCGCAGCAACGCCGAATCTAGTTCGTCCATATTTCGTCACACTCCCAGAGATCCGAATTCTATTCGGTCAGCGTGCCATCATCTCGGACTCATTGCTAGCGTGCCCGCAGTAATCCCGTTCATGATTCGCTTCTCCACTGTGCGGTCCGGACGGAGTCGGGGAGTTCGGACGGGAGGGCATCAGGGGTGGACGAGCGGAAGACGAGGGTCTTGGCGATCTGTTCGGTCGTGGCGGCCGCACTGTTCTGGAGCAGCTCGTACGCGGTGACCAAGGAGGTGCTGGCGGACGTCGGGCCACTGACGATCGGGGCCATCCGCTTCACGATCGCCGCCGTGCTGCTCGGGATCATGGCGCGCATGCGCCGCAATTCTGTCGCCCAGCCGGATGCCCGCCAACGGCGGATGATCTACCTGAGCGGCCTGCTCGGCATCACGGTCTACTTCGTGCTGGAGAACATCGGCGTCGAGCTGTCGACCGCCTCCGACGCCTCTCTGATCGTGGCCTCCTATCCGCTGATGACCATGCTTCTGGAACTGGTGCTCTTCCGGACCAGGATGCCGCTGTTCCGGGTCGGTGGTGTGCTGCTCGCCACTGGGGGATCCTTCCTGGTCGTACGCAACGGGGCGCAAGTCGGTGGCGGTGCACGCTGGTTCGGTGATGTCCTGCTGCTGCTCGGCGGGCTGGTGTGGGCCGGGTACAACGTGCTGGGCAAGTATGCGGGCCGCGGGCAGGACGCGGTGAACCTCACCTACTACCAGACCGTGGCGGGCGCCGCCGGCTTCCTGCTCGCCTCGCTCCTGGAGATCGGGGACTGGCGGGTGCCGGACGTCACGGCCTCAGCGCTGCTGGCCTATCTGGCCGTGGCGTGTTCCGTCGGCGGCTTCCTCCTCTACAACTACGGCCTGCGCCGGATGACCTCGAGCGTCGCGGTCAACATCCTCAACCTGGTACCGGTCTTCGGTGTGCTCGGTGCCGTGGTGATCAACGGAGAGAGAGTCCGGCTCGCACAGGTCTTCGGCGGCGTGATCATCATCGTCGGTGTGGCACTCGGGATGGTCGAGCGCCGAACGGCCGTCGAGGAAGCCGCAGTTCCCGAGCCGACCCCGGTCGGCGAGCGCGTCTGAAGGAGTCCGTCCTCAGGGCGTACCAGCTCCGAGAGGTCGACCATGCTTCACCGGGAACCATCCAGCGACCGGCAGACCGCCGTCGACAAGGCGCCATTCCCAGCCCGGTAGCCCCACCATCCACGTCGGAACGGTCGCGAGCTCGGCTGACGGAGGCAGCTCCCCAGACAAGATGCCCTCTCGGCCTCCGTCAGCAAGCGTCGGACCGTTGCGTCCAGTGCCCCAGATACAGCTCGCCTTTGACAGAGCGTCAGCGATGCAGCGTTGCCGACACGGTGGACGGCGCCGCTAGCCTGCGGCGATGCGCAGCCTGATCGTGCGGGATTCAGGGCGCAGCGCGAACTCGGGCGACACATCCGGTCCGCAGGACCGCGAGCCCAGCCCGTGCTGGGCCGCATCGAGTATCAGGTGACTCGTTGTCGAGTTGGCGAGCTCGAATGGGTGTCCAGCGCGTGCGATCTGCTGTGGGGTGTGGCGGCTGAGCGTGAAGCCGGGGCGACGCCCCTGCGTGTCGGGGATCGTCGTGATGCTGAGCACCGCGGTGCCGGCACTCGTCAGTACCAAGTGCCGCAACTGGGAGCGGTGTCCGGTCTCCTGGGGGCGCGCGTAGTTCACGGAGAGGTCGTGGACGGTGGCGGAGAATCGGCCGATGCGCGCTGCGCGGAGGCTGTCGGGATAGGACTCGAGCGGGCCGAGGCCGAACCACTCGGCGCCGTCGACGCCGGCCGCGTCATCGGGCAGATCGAAGCGAATGCCGATCCGTGGCCACACCGTCTGCCACCCGCGTGAGGGCTCGATCTCCATCCGCAGTTCCAGTTCGTCACCTTCGAGTGACCAGAGGGACTCCACGGTTACCGACAGGGCGGAGTTCGCTGCGGAGACCTTGTCGATCGTGCGCAGTGCCTCCGCGGTGTGTTCCACGGACACGCGTCGTGTGGTGAGCCGGTCCAGACCGTCGCGACGCCACAGGTCGGCGTTGGACATCCCGGCGATGTCGGCGTCGCTCTCGGCTACTTCGTCGGACGCGCTCTCGTCGTTGTCGGTCGGCGCACGGAACAGTTCCAGCCGCGGGCCCGTCACGGCGCGGCCGGCGAGGCGTACGAGGGAGCCGTCGATGAACTCGGCGATTCCGAGCGTCGATGTTCCGGCGTCCGGCCGCCAGTCGGTGCGGGGCTGGATGGCAGGAAGGGAGCGGCGGATCGAGCGGTCCAGCTGGGCCGTTGCGATGACATGCCCTGCGCTTGCCCAAGCGGTGTTGTCCGCCAGTGCCGCGTCGAGCGTCAGCCACGTTTCCGAGTCCGGCGATACCGGGATCGGGGGCAGCGGCACCCATCCCGAATCGCCTGCCGCGACGACGGGGACTTCCAGGTCCCCGGCGTCCACGGGTGTTCCGTCGTGCTCGACGCGCCAGCGGAAACGCAGGTCGGATGTGTCGGCCGAGTGCCGCAGGTTCGTGATCGCGACCTTGTCGCCGTCGAAGGTGAAGCGGACGGGCTGTACGACGGCCTTGAACTCATAAAGGCTGGGCGTCGGCACGTCGTTGCTCAACAGCATCCCGTCCATCACGAAGTTGCCGTCGTGCACCACCTCGCCGAAGTCGCCGCCGTACGCGTAGTACGGCGTCCCGTCCGGGGCCGTAGTGAGGATGCCGTGATCGCGCCATTCCCAGACGAAGCCGCCGTGCAGCCGTGGATACGCGTGCACCAGCGCCTCGTACTGGTCGAGTGCGCCCGGCCCGTTGCCCATCGCGTGGGCGTACTCGCACAGCAGGAACGGCTTGGTGCGCTGCCGGGCGCTCTGCGCGGGAGTGCAGTTCAGCAGCGTCGAGCGTGAGCCGTCGGTGCCGATCTGTTCGGCCTCGAGGACCGAGGCGTACATGCGCGAGTAGATGTCGGTGTAGTCGCCGGTGTGGTCGCCTTCGTAGTGCACCGGCCGTCCGGTGTCGCGGGCGTGGACCCACGCCGACATCGCGGCGAGGTTGGCGCCGGTTCCCGCTTCGTTGCCGAGCGACCAGATCACGATGCTGGGATGGTTCTTGTCCCGTTCGACGGTGCGCTCGATCCGGTCGAGATACGCGCCCCGCCAGGCCGGGTCGTCGCTGGGATTGCCGATCCAGTTGAGTTTGTCGAAACCGTGCGTCTCGAGGTCGCATTCGAGGATCACCCAGAATCCGAGTTCGTCGGCAAGGTCGAGCAGCCGTGGATGCGGCGGGTAGTGACTGGTGCGGATGGCGTTCACGTTGAACCGCTTCATGCGGGCCAGATCCTGGCGGGCATGTTCCTCGTCGAAGACGCGGCCGCGCTCGGGGTGGGTTTCATGGCGGTTGACGCCATGGAAGACGACGCGGCGGCCGTTGACCAGGAACTGGTCGCCGCGGACCTCGACCGTGCGGAAACCCACCCGCAGGGCGATGCTCTCAGCGGCCGTCGAGACGGTGGCGTCGTACAGGCGAGGCTGCTCGGCCGACCAGGGCTCCACGCCATCGACGCAGAGCGGAGCCACGTCGGCCGCTGTGGCCCAGATCTGCTCGATGCCGAGTTCAGGAATGCGCAGGATGACCGGGAATGCTGCCGCATCGGCCGTGATCTCCGGCTCGACCCGTCCGTGACCGTTGTCGAAGCCGGTGCGCAGCCAGAGGTCATCGATGCCTCCGGCCGGGCGTGCGATGAGAGTGACATCGCGGAAGATGCCCGGGAGCCACCACTGGTCCTGGTCTTCGACGTAGCTGGCCGCCGACCACTGGTGCACCCGTACGGCCATGACGTTGTCGCCCGTGCGTACCGACGCCGTCACGTCGAATTCGTGGGCGAGCCGGCTTCCGCCTGCGCTGCCGATCTCGACGCCGTTGACCCACACCTTGAACAGCGACTCGACACCGTCGAACCGGAGCACAATGCGCTCGGCCTGCGACCAGTCGGCAGGTATGCGGAAGTGGCGGCGGTAGTCGCCGGTGGGGTTCTCATCCGGAACATGGGGCGGGTCGATCGGGAACGGATACTGCACGTTCGTGTAGATCGGCCGGCCGTAGGCGCCATCGCCCTGCAGCACCCAGTGGGAAGGCACCGGAATGCTGTCCCAGCCGTTGTCGTCGAAGGCTTCGGCCGCGAAATCCTCGACCGCCGGCACCGTCGGCGACAGACGGAAACCCCAGGGACCGTTCAGTGACAGCGAGGGGGCGTCGGAATGCAGCCACGCGCGTGCGGGGCGCAGCGCTCCGTGCCCTGGCGTGGTGTCGGAAACATAGGAGGAAAGCTCGGAGGGCAAGAGGTCACAACTCTTTCGTGGTAGCAAAAGGGGGGGCCGGATTCTGTAGCCGTGAGCGTCTTGCTGGCCTGCGGCCGGGCCGATTACCGGATGACGACCGTGCGTATCTCCCATGGGCCGAGGGCGAGTTCGAGCCCGTCCGCGACCAGTGTCGACTCGGAAATCGGCTGGCCGAGCAGGTCGACCGTGGTGGCCTGCGTGAACGCGCCGGTCACGCGGACGGTCGCTCCCGCATCGTTCATCGCGACCAGCCGCATCTCGGTACCGGCACCTCGATCGCCGTCGGCGATACGGCGGATACTCGAGACGAAGACGTCCTTGCCGGCGACTTGCACGCCGGTCGCGTCGGGCGGCAGGTGACGCCCGGCGGGTGCGGTCCCGCGGGCAACCCATACGTCGTTACGGAACTCCTCGGCGAGAGCGACCGCGTTCGCCTCCTGCCAGCCGGTTGCCGAGGGCAGGACGGCGAAACGGTTCTCGATCCGCATCCCGAGATCCTGCGCGCCCGGTGCGGGGATCTCGCTCGCTGCGGGCTCGTCCCTGAGCGGATGGATGTTGACGCTGATCGAGCCGATCGCCCGCAGCAGAGTGATCGCGAGTTCGCGGCCGTCGTCGATGAGTTCGTACTCACTGCAGTGGTCGAGCAGGACGTTCGCGTCGCCTGCCGACACGAACGAACTCGCAGGAAAGGTCGGGATCGGATATTCGCCCCAGCCGCCCTCGGCGGTGAGTCCGCGCTCGGTGACGGCGAACTGCCCGGCGGATGCGGACCCGACAGCAGGCGTGGGCAGCGGCACATGAAAGCGCAGCCGATGGTCGGCGGACTGGTTCAGGAACGAGATGGCCACGCGCACGAACGGCTCACCTGCGCGCACCTCCACGAGGGTTTGCACCGGGGTCGGCACGGTCTGGCGGCTGCGCACATCGCGGTCCGAGGAGAGCGCGGCGGGCCACTCGTAGACGCGGGTGACCCTCATCCGGGAACGCAGCGAACCGTTCTCGAGGAGTTCGACGGTGACCTCTGTCGGTTCCGACACGAGCGCATCCTGCGCCGGAGGGGCGTAGTTGTAGCTGTCGCCGCGGTCACCGCCATCGACGAGGCGGCCCACTTGGTGCAGCACGGTGCCGTCGGCCCCGGTCACGTCCAGGGTGCCGTCGGCCGCGATGGCGACCTCGACCAGCCCGTTCGACAGCGCGTGGATGGTCGCCGTCACGGGTGTGATCGTCGTCGACGGCTCGGGAGCCCGGTCGCTCGGTGCCACCCGGAAACTTGCCAGCCCGCAGGCGGGAACGTGCACGGGCACCAGCGCGGTGGCCCGGGCTTCCTCCAGCGTCAGCACACGCCACCGGCCCGGATGCGCGGCGGCCGCGGCGGCGACCTCGCGACGCAGGATCAGCAGGTCGAACGGCCCGCTGGTCGGCACTTCGGCGAGGTGGAAGACGAGCGAGCCCGGGGTGAGCTCGTAGCGGTCGATCAGACGGCCGAACAGCTCGCGCCGGTGGATGCGGCGCAGCACGCGTTCGAGCTGCGAGGCGTCGATGTGCTCGTCGCTGAGCACGGTGGGGGCTTCGGAGACCAGCTGCACGGGATGTGCCGAACCGTCGGCGGCGGTCGCCACCAGAGCGCTTCCCTCGGGTGGGGCCACGACATCCACCTCGACCAGTGCCATGCGCGGGCACGGCAGCGGGTTGGCGACCAGGTAGCCGTCGCTCGGCACCCGGGCGGCCGGCTCGGCGAGTGCTGCGTCCCGGACCGCACGCGCGGTCTGCGCGGCTTCGGCGAGCCGTGCTTCGACCTGGTCGCAGGTCTCGTCGGTGCCGGAGCCGACCACCGAATCGTGCGCGGTCGACTCGATGATCTTGTGCCAGGCGAGCGAGAGGAAGGGCGCGTCGTCGCGCTGGGACCACAGGGCGTTCACCCGCTCGGCATGGTCGATGGTGCGCTCGGCGATGGCCATGCGCTGCTTGAGCCCGAGCCGCACGGAGAGTACGCCCGGGAGGATGTTGCCGCGCACGTGGCTGCGCAGCTCACCGGTGACCACGGCGGACACCTCATCGCGCACATGCTTGCGGATGTACTCGTCGAGCGTGGCGATGGTGATGGCGCGCTCTGTGCCGGACGCACGCCGCAGCCAGGACGCGAGATGCGGGTCGGGCGCGCTGTGGTCGGTGCCGGCCATGGCCAGCACCGGGTCACCACCCCACCGCTCCTTGGTCATCTGCGCGTACTCGCCGAGCGCGCGGCCGATCTGGTCGGGCACCAGCAGGACGTCGAGGCCGTTGTCGTAGCCGTCGAAGAGGAACTCGGTGCGTACTTCGGAGCCGTCGGGAGCGCGCCACCGGAAGGCATGACCGTCGACGGAGCCGGGCACACCGCGCCACAGCGCCGCGTGCTCGATTCCGGCGCGCGCAAGGATCTGCGGCATCTGCGCGATGTGGCCGAACATGTCCGGGAGATAGCCGATGGGCATCGCGCCGCCGAGTCCCGCCGCGGCCGCCCACCCCATCTGCAGGTTGCGCACGATGGTCTCACCGGAGCAGAGGAACTCATCGAGCAGGATGAGCCAGGGGCCGATGGCGAGCCGGCCGTCGGTGACCAGGGCCGCGACGCGATCGCGGTTCTCCGGCCGCATCTCCAGGTAGTCCTCGATCGCGGCCATCTGCCCGTCGACGGTGAACCTGAAGTCCGGGTTCTCCTCGGCCGTGGCCAGCACGGTGTCGAGGGCGGCGACCAGCCGGTGCCGAAACACCTGGAAGGGCTCGTACCACTCCCGGTCCCAGTGGAAATGGGGAACGAAGACAGCGGAGTTCTGCATGACGACAGGGACCTTCTGTGCTGGCGGGGGAGAGGCGGAGAACGCAGAGCGGCGGTATGCGGTCACTTGAGGGAGCCGGCGGCGAGCCCGGTGCGCCAGAACCGCTGGAGGAGGATGAACACGATGATCACGGGCACGATCGACACCAGCGAGCCGGTGATCACGGACTCCTGCAGGAGCGGGGCACGGGCGGTCTGACCGTTCCACTCGTAGAGGCCGAGCGTGACGGGGAAGAGTGACTCCTTCTGCAACATCACCATCGGCAGGAAGAAGTTGTTCCAGATGGCGACGAACTGGAACAGGAAAATCGTCACCAGCGCCGGCGTCATCAGCTTGAACGCCACCGAGAAGAATGTGCGGAACTCGCCGGCGCCGTCCAGGCGCGCCGACTCGATGAGCTCCTGGGGGACGGCGGCGTTGGCGAAGATGCGCGCGAGGTAGACGCCGAACGGGCTGACGATGCTGGGCAGGAACACCGCGAGGTAGGTGTTGACGATGCCGGTCGCCGAGAACAGCAGGAACAGCGGGAGCGCGAGGGCGGTGGTGGGAACGAGGACGCCGCCGAGGATGACGGAGAACAAGAACTCGCGCCCCCGGAAGGGGAATTTGGCCAGTGCGTACCCGCACAGCGCGGAGATCAGGGTTCCGGCGGCCGCGCCCAGCACCGCGTAGATGACGGTGTTGAGGGCCCACCGGCCGAAGATGCCGTCGCTGCGGGTGAACAGGATGCGCAGGTTCTCGAGCAGGTTGAAGTGCGAGAAGGCCAGTCCGTTGGTGGAGGCGAGAGCGCCCTGCGGTTTCGTGGCCGCGACGATCAGGAAGTAGATCGGCAGCAGGAAGTAGATCGCCAGGAGGAACATCACGGCCATGGCGGCCGTGCGGCTGAGGCGGCTTTCACGGTTCACGGAAGGGGTGCTCACAGTCCGGCCTTCTTCGAGGTCAGTCGCATGAACCCGAAGCTCAAGACGAAGGTGATGACGGCAATGACCACGGAGATCGCCGCTGCCTGCTGGTAGTTGTTCCCGGAGGCCACCGCATAGGCGAGCATGTTCGGCGTGAACGTGCTCGAGATGTTGGAGGAGATCTGGCGCAGCACGGCCGGCTCGGCGTAGAGCTGCAGGGTGCCGATGATCGAGAACACGGTGGTGAGGACGATCGACGGGGCGATGATCGGGACCTTGATCCGCCACGCAGTGGCCCAGTTGCTCGCGCCGTCGAGCTTGGCCGCCTCGTACAGCTCCTGCGGGATCGACTGCAGGGCCGCATACATGATCAGCATGTTGTAGCCGGTCCACAGCCAGGTGGAGACGTTCGCCGCCGACCACAGCACCGCGCCCGGGCCGAGGAAGTCCGGCTGCAGGCCGATGTCATTGAGCAGGTCGACGACGGGGCTGAGCTGCGGCGAGTAGAGGTACGACCACATGATCGCGGCGATCACGCCGGGCACGGCGTACGGCATGAACGCCGTGATGCGGAAGAACGGCTTGATCTTCAGCAGGGGAGTGTCGAGCAGCAGCGCCATGATCAGCGCGACGAACAGCATGACCGGCACCTGCACGATGCCGAACAGTGCGATGCGTCCGATGCTGGACCAGAACTCCGTGTTCTCCAGCACCTTTTCGTACTGCTCGAATCCGCCGAACGTCGTGTACGACGTGCCGTACTGGCCTCCGGTGCGGCGCACGGCGCGGAAGCTCTGCCAGAGCGCGTAGCAGATCGGCACCAGGTAGAACAGCACGAACGGCAGGAAGAACGGGGTCAGGAACGCGGCGATGGTGCCCGCGCGGGGGCCGCCGCCATGGAGACGGCGGCGCCCCCCGCGTGACGCCCTCACGCGGGTTGCGGGAGTTGCCCGGGTTGCGGTGTCGGCCATGCTGCGATCACTTGCCCGCGGTAGCCGGGATCGCCTGGTCCTTCATCGACTTCAGTGCGGTCCTCTGGGCGGCCGACAGCGCATCGGCGAGCGTTCCGTCGCCGGCGGCCGCCTTGGCCATCGCGTCCTGAAGCGCCAGGTTCACCGTCTTCTGGGTGGGACCCCAGGCGAAGCTGGTGTCGATGTCCTTGGACGAGGCGGCGAAGACGTCGAAGATCTTCTCGTTGTTGTAGTACGGAACACCCTTCGACAGCGCGGGAAGCTGCAGCCCGGCGTTGGCCGCGGGGTAGAGCCCGCCCAGCTCGTTCTCCAGTGCGAGGGCCTCAGGGTCGGTGTTCAGCCAGGTGTTGAACTTCACCGACTCGTACAGGCGCTTGCCGCCCTTCATGAACGCGACGGTCGAGCCGCCCCAGTCACCGGACGCGCCGTTCGAGCCCCACGTCGGCATCGGGACGATCGTCCACTTGCCGGCCTGCTTGGGCAGGTTGTCGCGGAACATGCTGTAGCCCCAGGCGGCGCCGACGTAGCTGGCGATCTGGTCCTTCTGGTACGCGGCGTACATCTGCGTCGAACCGTTGGCCAGGTCGGTGCGCACGAGCTTGCCGGAGATCAGCTTCTGCCAGTACTCCGCAACCTGCTTGCTCTGCTCCGACTCGACGGTGACGTGCCACTTGTCGCCGGAGTAGCTGTACATCTCGGCGCTGTTCTGCCAGAGGAGCCCGTTGAACCACTCGGCGTTGTTCGGGTCGAAGAACGTGATGGTGAGACCGGAGTCCGCCTTGTGCAGCTTCTGCGCGGCCGCCGCGTACTCGTCCCAGGTCTTGGGGATCGCGATGTCGTGCTTCTTGAAGATGTCGCTGCGCACGTAGAGCGCCATCGGGCCGGTGTCCTGCGGGAGGGCGAACACGCCGGTGCCGCCGAAGCTGGTCTGCGACCAGGTCCACGGCACGAACTTCGACTTGGCCGCGGTGGCCGCCGAGCAGGCCGAGGCGTCGACGAAGGCGTTCTGGGAGCGCAGGTTGGGGAGCTCGTCGTATCCGACCTGCGCGAGGTCCGGCGCCTTGCCCGCCTTGAGGGCGTTGCCGAGAGTGCCGTACTGGTCGTTGGAGATGTTCTTCGTCTCCACCTGGATGTTCGGGTTCTTCTTGTTCCACAGGGCGACGACTTTGTCCATGCCCGGAACGGTGTTCCAGTACTGGAGAGTGACCTTCCCCTTGGCGGGCGCGCAGGAGGCTGCGGACGCCTTGCCTGACGGAGCGGGCGACGAGCACCCGGCGAGTACGGCGATACTGGCGGCCGCGGCGGCGACGGCGAGACGAGTGCGCGTGACTGTGTTGCTCATATCTTCCGTTCCAGAGAACGACTAGCGGCGGGTGCTAGGCGGGTCGACGATGACACCTCAGGCGGATGCCTTCTGGTTGGAATAAGAGGCCGTGAGCGCTCCCGTGAGCGCTCACGGGAGCGCTCACGGGAGTATGGTGGTGGAGCGATTCGGAGTCTGCGCTCCGGTACAGCGGAGTGTCAAGGCTCTCGAGTCACGCACGAGCCCGACAGGCGAGGTGGCCTCATGCAATGCCTCGGGTTTTGGCTCATGGAAGTCGGCAGCCCTTCGGCCGACTTCTGCCCGGTCGAGATCATCAAGCGCCCGCCCGTAAGGTCGCACCATGGCTTCAGCCCGGGGCATACTCGGTGTCCCTGCGACGCGCCCGCGTCGACACATACGCGGAGGTGAGTGATGGCGTCGTCGGGGACCGGCACCCGAAGGGTGACGATCGACGATGTGGCCCGCAGCGCCGGAGTGTCCCGGCAAACCGTGTCGCGGGCGCTCAACGACAAGGGCGAGATCGATATCTCCACCAAGCAGCGCGTCCTTGATGCCGCCCTCGCGCTGGGATACCGGCCGAGCCGGTTCGCCAGGGGACTCGTCCGGCAGGACACGATCAGCGTCGGGCTCGTGATCCCCGATCTGCTCAACCCGTTCTTCACCGAAGTCGCCGCTGCCGCGCTGGACGCGGCGCGGGCACGTGGCTGGCACGTTGTCGTGTACGACACCGGTGACCGCATCGAGGAAGAGCGGGGCACGCTCGAGGTGATCGCCTCGCAGGTGGATGCCGTCGTGGGATACCTGAGCCAACCGGAGGACCAGATCGACAAACTGACCCGGGGGCTCCCCGTGGTGCTCATCGACCGGGAGCACCACGTCGAGCGGTTCAGTGCGATCCGCATCGATGGCGAGGAGGGCGTCCACGCTGCGATCAGGCATCTGGTCGAGTCGGGGCACCAGCGCATCGGCATGCTTGATCACGCCGCCCGGTCCGAGTCGAGCATCCGCCACGACTGGTTCGTCGGCGCGATGAACGCCTGCGGACTGGACGCCGGATCGGTGAGCCGCGCAGACCAGAGCGTTGAGGGCGGGGAGAACGCACTCAAGGAACTACTCGTCGCTCATCCCGACGTGACCGCCGTGTTCACGTTCAACGACATCATCGCCATCGGAGCATTGCGTGCCGCGCGCCGGCTCGGACGGCAGATTCCCCGAGACCTTGCCGTGATCGGTTTCGACGGCCTCCAGCTCGGAAGGCTGGTCGAGCCGCCGCTGTCCACCGTTGCCCTGGACACCCGAGGGCTCGGTGCGCTCGCCGTCGAACAGGCCGCCCGGATGCTGACCCGAAGCACTCCGCTCAGTCGCGACGAACTGGTGGTCACAGCAGAGCTGCAGCTGCGGGAATCGGCATAGGCGCCGCCAAGACGTCGCCGCCGGCGCCCTGACTCGATGCAACGGGCTCAGCTGCGGATCATGCCGTCGCCATGGCGTCGTCTCGGGGGCCAGTTGCCGGTCGCCGACCATCGCAGCCCATCCTGCGAGCCGCTGACCCCGCCGACGTCGGCCAGGTGAGGGCATACGACGGGCGACAGTTGGCGTTGTCGGTGTGATCCGGTCTGCGTTCCGCCGGCCCTCACTCCACACGCTCATCAAGGAGTACACCAGGGTTGAGGATGTGGTGAGGGTCGAGGGCACGTTTGGCGGCGTGCAGGGCGAGAGCGAAGGGTTGGGGGCGCTGGCGGTCGTAGGCGGGGCGGTGATCGTGGCCAACGGCGTGGTGGTGGGTGATGGTGGCTCGGTAGCGGTGGAGGACGTCGCTCGCGACGGTCTTGAGGTGGTCCCAGACAGCGACTTCGTCGCCGGGGCGGCCGGCCGCGAGCACGGTGAAGTAGGGGGCGGCGCCGCGTCTGGCGGAGCAGCTCGCCGGTTCCTGCTCGCTGCGACCGGGCGGCCTTCTGCGATCCGGTGCATGCCGGATCCCGAGCTGCTGGAACGGATCGCGGCGCGGCGTACGGCACGGGGCGAACTCGAAGAACAGCTGGCCCAGCAGCTGGCGGAGGTGCGGGGCGAGCGGGACGAACTCGCCTTGGCCGAACGCGTCCTTGAGCGGATGAGCAAGCAACTCGCCCACGAGCGCGTCCCGGCCGCGCCGACGGCCGGGCAGGTGGGTGGACTGGCGGTGATGCCGGTCCCGCAGGCGTGACGGGTGCGGAGGAGGTCACGCTCCCGCCGGAATACCAGCGCATCCTCGCCGCCGTGCGGAAGACCGCCGGGCCGGTCATGGCGCGGCAGGTCGGCGAGGTGCCGGGAGTGGATGTCAGGGTCCGGGCCAAGCTGGATCCGCTGCGGGGAAAGCTGGTCAGGCGGTCACCCGCGGCCGGCTGCGGAAACTGCTCGATGGCCGGTTCACCACTCGTCTGTGACCTGGGACGCCCCCGCCTTGATGGCGCCTGCTGGAACCCGGCCGCCAATTGGTCTGGAGTCCCTCGGAGTTGCTCGAGTTGGCTCCCCGCCCGGAGCTACCGGCAAAAACCTGTGGGGCAAGATCTTCAAGGTGGCGGTGGGGATCGGGGGTTTCGGGTCGCTTGGCCGGCTTGCCGTCGCTTGTCTGCTGCCGTGGGACTCAAGGCGGGATCGGAAGCGTGCGAGCAAAGTCCGGCGGAAGAAACCCGGAACGGCAGGCATAGATCGTCTGTGGCCCGCGCGTCCTTGTGAGCGTTAGAGAACGGGAGGGCCCATGGACCCGCAGGACCACGAGAGATTCCGGGACTTCGTCGACGTTCGGTGGAGCGCGCTGCTGCGCCTGGCGAACTTGCTCACCGGCGGCGACCGGCACGAGGCCGAGGATCTTGTGCAGATCGCTCTGATGAAGGCGCTGGGTCGCTGGCGGCATATCGACGACCCGGAGGGCTACGTGCGCAAGGTGATGTACCGGCACCAGATCAGCCGCTGGCGGCTGCGTCGTCCGCACCGCGAGGCGACGTTCGCCGCGCCGCCGGAGGATCTCGGCGTCGCTGACGGCACGTCCGCCGCCGATCTACGGATCACGGTAGGCCAGGCGCTCGCCCGGCTGACCCCGCGGCAGCGCACGATGCTCGTACTGCGCTATTTCGAAGACCTGTCCGAGACAGAGGTGGCGAGCGCCCTGGGCTGCTCGGTGGGCACAGTGCGCAGCACCACCCATCGATCGCTGGCCCGGCTGCGCAGTCTCGCACCGGAGCTGGGTGCCCCGGCTCAGGCCGCCGCCCCAAGCATCAACTCGCCGAAGGGAGCCCACACATGAACGCCGACCAGCTGGACCGCGCGATCCGGGACGTCCTGCACAGGTGGACCCCCGACAACACCAGCGCTCCCGCGAACATCGCCGACCGCATCGTGCGCCGCCGCCGACGGCGGACCCTCGTGCGCGCCACCGGCGCGGCCCTCGGCCTCACCGGTATTGCCTTCGGCGCGGTCCTTGTCACCAATACGGGCGGCGACAACGGGGCGCAGCCGCCGGCTTCGCGGGTAAGCAAGCAGAGCAAGCTGCTGTGGCAGACCACGTTGCCCGGCAAGTCCTGGGACGCCTGCACCACCGGTCCTGGTGCCGTCTACTGCCGGGGGGTGAAGTACGACGGCATCGGCGTGGACGCCCGTACCGGCAAGGTCGTGTGGCAGCAGAAGGCCAAGGACGTCAACGGCGGCAGTTCTCCGGCAGGATCGCTGCCCGGCGTCCGCGACGGGGTGCTGTACACCTACGCCGATCACGCCCCGGGGGCGCCCAGAGCCGGAACCGACCTCGTCGCCCTCGATATCGGCAGTCGGCGGGTGCTGTGGAAGCACGAGTTGGCCGACGACAGCCGCAACCGGGCCTCTGCCGTGCTGTTCGACGGCGGGATCCTCGCCAATGCCCCGACCTTCAAGAGCGTGGTCGCGCTGGACGACAAGACGGGCCGGACGCTGTGGACGTACTCGTGGAAGCAGGCCGATTGCGACCGGGCCACAATCGGTGGCGTCCCGTACCTGATGTGCTCGCCGGACAGCGAGAAAGCCCCGCAACGCAGCACGGTCGTCCGGTTGGACCCGGCGACCGGCAAGCCCCGGACGGTGGCAACCGTCAAGGGTCCGACGGCCTACCTCGGCTCGGACGGGGATGCCGTGCTGCTGGGCGGTATTGCCGGCGGACAGAGGTTCTCCAGCGACCCCGGGCCCGCCACCCTGACCCGCGTCGACCTCAGCTCGGGCAAGGTGTCGCAACACCGCGTCGACGGCCCGCCGATGGGCGTGGTCGCGGACGGCATCGTCCTGGCGCCCGGCCGGAACGGGAGCGCCGTCGCATACTCGGCCGACAGCGGCAAGCGCCTGTGGTCGCGCGACCTCGGGCTGAAACTGCGCAAGGACTCGCGCGACCCCATGATGAGGGAACTGGCCTCTGCCGCCGCGGTCGATCTTGGTAGCCGGGTGGCGTACTACCTCGATCCGTCCGGGCATCTGGTGGGCCTCGACCTGGACAGCGGTGCGGTGCGCTGGCGCGGTCGGGTACACGTGCCGAAGAGCCCGGCGGAGGGAGGTATCGCTCCGGAGCTGATGGTCTACGATCACGGCCTCATCGGCCAGATCGGCGGCGAGCTCTTCCGGATCAAGCCCGTGCTGCCCAAGGCGGGTTCGTAGCCAGGGGCGGGAGGAGGCCGCGCGGGCCCCGGCGGGGGAACCCGGGTCCCGCGCCCGCCGCGGAGTGCGGCCGGCGGGGACGACGGTTCAGCGCCGGGGCCCAGGCTGGGGTCCTGCTCGATTCGTCTGTCTCGCAAGCGGGGGTGCCGCGGCGCAGCGGTACGCTCCGCCGCGCGCAGGCCATTCGGTGTCGGCACTGTTCGAAGAAGGTGTAGGTGCATGTAGGTGCACCAGCCGTGGCCGAGGTCGAAGTGCCACCGGGGCTCGCTCGCCGTTGGCGGCGGGGCCGGAGGTTCGGCGTACTCGTTGGTCTTGCGGTCGGGCATCGGCGGCTGGGCAGGCCGGACGGCCTGCGATACCGCGATGGCCTGGCCGAGCGAGGGACCGACTTCCAGGTGGACCTGCCGGAGCTTCCGGGCCAGGAGCGACTCGATCTCCCCTGCCGCATCCCGCGGGACATCGGTCCACGGCTGGGCAAGCCGATGCTGATGGATCCGGAGGGCGATGACAGCGATCCCGTACCCGGGTTCGCTGTTCAAGCCGATCGTGTCGTGCGCCCGGCGCTCGTCAGGGCTTGCGGCCGATGAAGGCGAGCAAGCGAGTCTGGACGTCGGCACCCTCCGGCACCTCGACCCGCGGTCCGTACTGCCCGCTCGCACGGAGCACGTCGTCGAGCGGCAGCATCCCCTCGAGCAACTGGGCGCATTTGGCGGGATCGAGGTGTTCGCTCTGGCCGGTGGCCCGTGCGAGGTCCCAGGTATGCATGAAGACGTCGGCGGTGTAGAACTGGTCGACCGCCTGGTCCAGTGGGATCTCTCCGATGTGCGGGTTCGACAGCAGCTTGTGTTTGGTGGCGGGATCGTCGAGGAGGGCCTGCACCCCGTCGCGGTGCTTCGCCCAGGCGGCCACCGGGTCGTCGTCCACCGATGGTCCTTTCGGCAGTTCGACTCCGGCGCCGGCTTTCAGGAAGTCGGGGAACCACTCGACGAGGTGACGGACGACGTCCCGGGCGGCCCACCCCTCGCACGGTGCCGGGTTGTCCCATGCCTCTGGATCCGTGCCGTGTACGCGGTCGGTGAACGCGCGTGCCACGGTGCGATGCTCATCGGCTGCTGTTCTCGCCATCATCAAGATCCCGTCTCGGTGTGTCGGTCGGCTCTGTCGCCGCGTTGGCCGCCGAGCAGCTCGTCAAGCCGCTCGTGGCCTTCGCGGACGCCGTAGTCCATGCCGCTCCTGAGCATCGAGTCGCGGGCTTCGATGGAGTCCATGAGCGACTTGCCGGTGACACGGGTGCGACCACCGAGGTCCTCGAACACGGCCGTCTCCAGGCTGACGCCGTCCGGAAAGGCTTCGTAGGTGAAGGTCTGCACGATGCGCTCGTTGGGGCGCACCTCGTGGAACACACCGTGGAAGCCGTACTCGGTTCCGTCGTCGCCGCGATGGACATAGCGATAGGAGCCACCCGTGCGCGCGTCGTACTGGTCGATCTCCATCGTGAGCCGACGCGGGCCGAGCCATTGGATGACCAGATCGGGGTCGGTGTACGCCCGGAACACGCGCTCCGGCGGAGCGTCGAACTCCCGGATGATCAGGATGGTGGGCAGGTCCGGGTCGGCCACGATCCGCGTCTCGTTGCGGTGGTGTGCGTCGGTGGTGCTCATGATGCCGCCTCTTTTGTCGGGGTGCCTGTCGCCGGCCGCTCGCCCATCTGTTCAAGGAGGGCATCGAGGCGGCGGTAACGGTCCTCCGCCTCACGCCGATAGCGTTCGATCCACTTCGTCATCAGGTCAAAGACCTCTGCCTCGAGGTGGCAGGGCCGCCGTTGGGCTACTCTGCTGCGACTGACGAGACCGGCGTCCTCCAGGACCTTGATGTGCTTGGACACGGCCTGCACCGTGACGTCGTAGGGCTCGGCCAGTTCGTTGACCGTGGCGTCCCCTGCGGCGAGCCGGGCCACGATGTCGCGTCTAGTGGGGTCGGCCAGTGCGGAGAACACCAGCGACAGTCGGCCGTCGGTCACGTCTCACCTCGCATATTCAACCGATTGGTTAAATACCCTAGGTTCGAGGTTCCGGGTTGTCAACCAATCGGTTGAATAGCGGCGGGGCGTCCTCGATCACCTGTCGGTGATCGCGTCACCGGGCCCCGACGCGGCGACCGGTCGGGGAGCAACGGTTCGATCCACGCCGACTGGGCATCCGTCAGCGGCACATCCACGCAACCCTCAGACAATTTCCAAAGACGCGATCCAGGCACCGCCCCGGACGTGTCACGAGGCGCGCGGCAGCGCGAGCCAGTCCTGCCAGGTAATGTCGCGGCCCAGACAACGGGGCTGCTGGAAGGGCCAGTCGGCGGCGATCCACTGCGGCACCAGCGCGTCGAGCGCGCGCTCCACTTCGCCGCCGACGAGGTCGTCCACCACCCACCAGGAGACCTCTCCGTCGGAGCCGGTGCGCTCAGGCGGGTCGATGTAGACGCAGCCGAGGATCACCGTCTCCTCCTCGTCCAACAGCGCGTAGTTGAACGACTGGTGCGCGGCTATCTCCTTCTCGTGCCGCAGCAAGTCGATGCGGTCCGCTTCGTAAGTCATCGTCTCCTTGGGCCAAGCCCAAGCCGGGCCGAAGATCTCCCACAAGCGCTCTCGGGAGCCCATGACGGCGGGGTAGTCGAGCGTGGTGTCCGCCTCCCGGATCGGCCGCAGGTGAAGCGCGGTGTCGGGCACGGGTACGTAGACGGGGTGGACGAAGTCGTCAGGCAGCCAACTCACAAGGGCTGAGGCTACAACCGGTCGGCGCGGGATGATCGAGGCGGACGCGGGCTGGCAGGACACCCAGTCATCGGTAGGTGCCTCGGCGCCGACGGGCCATTCGATCAGCAGTCAGCAGTCAGCAGTCAGCAGTCGGCAGTCGGCAGTCCGGCACGTCACCCGCCATTGAGCCGGGCGTTATTGGGCGGTGCGGCACCCCCGGCCACGGCCTTCACTGGTCGGTCAGACGGTCCAGGAGGGTGGTGACTTCCTGGCGGACGACGTCCCGAGCCGTGGTGTGAAGTGAACCGAGCTCCGTGCCCTGCAGGGCGTGGAGGACTTGCTCGGCGTCGGTGTCGTAGGCGGTGCCGGCGCTGAGTACCTCGTAGCCGTCGCGGACGGCGACACGGAGGCGGTTGCCTGCGTCGCCGTCGGCGTGCACGGCGCAGGCGACGACGAGGGGCGGCTCTTCACCCGCCTCTGCGGACAGCTTGCGGTAGCCGCTGGCGATCGGTTCGCGCCAGCGGAGGCTGAGCAGGAGATGGCGCTTCGCCACAACCTCGGCCAGATCGGTCTCGTAGACGGTGTGCGGTTCGAGCACGGTGCACCGGGCGTCCAGCACGAGGGCCGGGGGCAGCAGGCAGCGCAGTGTGCTGCCCACGAGGTTGCCGCCGACCGTGGCCGTCCGGCGCACCGCTCCCGTCCCCACCGAGGCCGCCGCCCGGCGAAGCACTTCCGCTACGGGGCCTCCGACCTGATGCAGCATCACAGCCGAACCCAGCACCTCACGTCCGATGACGTTGGCCTCCGGCACTTCACGCAATGACACGGCCTGCTCAGGAAAGCCGTCCCGTTGCCAGGCGGCCCACACCAGGGTGGCGCCGCCGATGGGCACCGCCCCTTCGGCGAGGCACTCCTGCGCTTCGGACACGGACGTGGGGAGACGCAACAGCACGGGAGCCGACCTGCTTTCCTCGAACGCTGGCCACGAGTGCCACGATGTCTCAGCCATGTGGCCGCCGACATGGCGCATTCTGCCCACGCACGCGGGGGCGCATACAGGGCTCACCACTTCCCACCATGCGCCCCTCGAGAACGCGAACACCCTCACCGTCGCGGCGACGGCAAGGGCGTGTCCGACGGGTCGGAGTCGGCGACTCCAGGCTCCGTCGCGTCCGCTCTCCTGATGCTGCCATCACACCCAGGCGTCCCCTGCCCCGTTCCCCGCCGACTGAGTGTGCTGGAGGTTAGCCCTACCACGACTTGACCGGGTAGCACGATCGTCCCGCGCGCTCGCATCCCGAGACGCCGGGTCCGGCATAGGCAGCCGGTTTCCCAATGAATCCGTAGGAGTTCACTCGTGCGTGAGCAGGCATGGCAGAGGTTTCGTTCGTCCGGGCGGCGGAGTGGTCGGCGCAGAGTCGTGCCGGCCGCGGCCGCGGTGGCCCTCGGCGTCATGACGATGAGCGCCCTGACGCCGCCCGCGGCGTTTTGCCGACGCCAGGCCGGACTCCGTCCAGAAGGACCTGAACACGCTGGTGCACACCGACGGCGTGCCTGCCGCGCTGGCGAGCGTCCAGGGCCGTGACGGCCGCATCCGTACCTACGGCAGGGCCCGAGAAGCGCTGGTGAGAACTCTGTGGAAGCGGTGTCGGCGGGGCCGCTTATGCTGCACCGGACGATCACGCGGGACCAGGGGAGGGCGCAGCATGTTCGGCAAACTGTTCGGCAGGGGTGGGGCGAGACCGGAGGCGGATTCGCACGCCCTTCCCGTCCCGCGCAGGCAGAAGAACGGCATGTACACGCTGCGCGCGCTGGGGGATGACCGGGTGCTCGCGCTGGTGGAGGCGGCCGACGCTGGTGACTGGGAGGCGGTCAAGGCGGCGCTGGCCCCATTCGATGTCGGCCGAGACCACCAAGTCCTGGGTGAGCTGGCCGACTTGGACGGTGTGCAGGATTGGATCGGCCGGGCCGTCGAGGAGGACAAGGAGCACCGGGCGACGGCCCTGCTGATATCCGGGACGCGCCACGTCAGTTGGGGCTGGGAGGCGCGTACCACCGCGCTTGCCGTGAATGTCACGCAGGAGCAGTGGCGGGTCTTCCGTGAGCGGCTCCACATCGCCGAGGAGCAGTTGCTCGAGGCCGCCGAGTTGCGGCCGGAATGGGTCACGCCGTGGCGCCGCCTCCTCACCTCCGGCCGCGGTATGTCGTTGGGCCCCGCCGTGAACGAGGCGCGGCTCGACGCCGCCCTGCGCCGTGACCCGTTGGACCTGGAGACCCACGTCGAGTGGGTGTCGCAGTTGCAGCCCCGCTGGGGCGGTGAGCCCGGCCAGGCCCTGGCGTTCGCCCGCGACGCGCTCGCCCGGGCCCCGCAGGGGCACCGCCTGGGTTGCGTGGTCGCTATGGCGCACATTGAGGACTGGGTCGAGTCGGACGGTGAGGACTGCCTCCAAACCTCCGAGATCCAGGCCGAATTGCGCAACGCGGCCGACCACAGCATCCTCCACCCCGCCTATGCGCGTCGCCCGGGCTGGCAGCACGACTTCAACATGTTCGCCATGGCCTTGTCGCTGGCCGGTGAGCGCCACACGGTCCGGCGGGTCTTCCAAACGCTCGACGGCGCCTACACCAGATGGCCCTGGACCTACTTCGCGGAGCCCGAGAAGCAGTTCGCCCGCCACCACCGCCGCGCCTGAGCGCACGCCGATCCCTGGTCCCGCCCGCCACCGTCGCCCCTCCCAGGACTGCCCGATGACTCTGCCCGACACCGCCGCGAACCCGGCCGGCGCCGACCGCACCTTCCAGGTGGATCTGCGCGGCCTCGTCGATCTCCTCTCCCATCACCTCTACTCCAGCCCCCGTGTCTATCTGCGCGAACTCCTGCAGAACGCGGTGGACGCGCTGACCGCCCGGCACGGTCTCGACCCGGCTGCCCCCGCCGACGCCCTCGGCATCCGCCTGTACGCCGACGGTTCGGTGGTACGCGTCGAGGACGACGGCGTCGGTCTCACCGAGGCCGACGTGCACACCTTCCTCGCCACGATCGGCCGCAGCAGCAAGCGCGCCATGGGGGTCCCCTCGGACGAGCCCATTCGAGGCTGGGGGCGGATCGCCGAGCAACGCGGCGACTTCATCGGCCAGTTCGGAATCGGCTTGCTCTCCTGCTTCCTGGTCGCGGACGAGATCCACGTCCTGAGCCGCTCCGCGCGCACCCCCGACGCCCCCGCCGTGGAATGGCGGGGCCGCGGCGACGGCATCTACACCGTTCGCACCCTGCCGGCCTCCGCCCGCCCCCGGCCCGGCACCACCGTCACGCTGACGCCGCGCGCCGACGCGGGCGAGTGGACCCGGCCGACGCAGGTGCACTCGCTGGCCCGGCACTTCGGCTCACTGCTGCGCCACCCGGTGACCTTCGACGACGGCACGGGCGGCCCGGGCGCGTCCGTCAACGCCGAGCCCGCACCCTGGGCGCGTACGCACCCCACGCCGGGAGCCCGCTCCCGTGCGTTGGCCGCGTACGGCGAGGAGGTCTTCGGGTTCACGCCGCTGGACACCATCGAGCTGGACCTGCCGGCCGTGGGACTGAAGGGCATCGCGTGCGTGCTGCCCGAGGCGGTACCGGCCGGGCGCCGCCATGGCCACCGCGTGCACGTCAAGGGCATGCTGCTGTCCGAGCAGGCCGAGGAGATCCTGCCCGAGTGGGCGTTCTTCGTCCGCTGCGTCGTCGACGCCGAGAGCCTGCGCCCGACGGCGTCCCGTGAGTCCCTGTACGAGGACGACACCCTCGCCGCCGTCCGCGACGCCCTCGCCGAGCGGCTGCGCGCGTGGATCGCCCGGGCCGCCGCCAGCGACCCGGACCTGCTCGCCCGCTTCCTCCAGGTCCACCACCTGGCCGTGAAGTCGCTGGCGGTGCACGACGACGAGATCCTGCGGATGCTGCTGCCCTGGCTGCCGTTCGAGACCACCGACGGGCATGCCACCCTCGACGAGTTCGCGCGCACCCACCGCACCGTGCTCGTGACGTCGAGCGTGGAAGAGTTCCGGCAGGTCGCCGCGATCGCCTCCGCCGCCGGGCTCGGCGTCGTCAACGGCGGCTACACGTACGACCGTGAACTGGTCCACCGGCTGCCCGAGATCAGGCCCGAGAACACCGTCGCCGACCTCGACCCAGCGACCCTCACCGCCCATCTCGACCCGGTCGACCGGGAGACGGAACTGGCCGCCGCGGCCTATCTCGCCCTGGCCCGCGACGCCCTCGCCGTCTTCGACTGCGACGTCGCGCTGCGCGCCTTCCAGCCCGCCTCCGCGCCTGCCCTCCTCGTCGACAGCCGCGAGGCCCGGCACGAGCGCACCCGCTCCCAGCTCGCCCGTGAGCAGGAAGGCGGCCTGTGGGGCGACATCCTCGGCGCCCTGCGCCAGGAGGCCCCGCGGGCCCAGCTGATCCTCAACCAGCTCAACCCGCTGGTCCGCACCGCCGTCATCATCGACGAGCCGGAACTGGCCCGCACCAGCGCCGAAGCCCTCTACGGGCAGGCCGCGATGCTGTCCCGGCGCCCGCTGCGGCCCGCCGAATCGAGCCTCATCAACCGCTCCTTCCTCGACCTCCTCGCCCACGCCCTCCGCAAGGACAGCTGACGATGCCGACCGCACCCCAGACCACCGACGAGCTCTTCCAGGCCCTGAGCGAGAACGACCGGCGCCCGTACGGACGCACCCGGACCGTCACGGCCGAGGAACTCGTCGACGCCGCCGAGCAGTTCGGGGAGCCGGAGCCGCTCGCGTACGCCCTCCTGGAACTCCAGGAGGCCTACACCTACGGCGCCGAACCGCGGAAGTCGCCCGTCGTCTTCGCGCGACTGCTGAACCTCTTCGACGAGCAGCCCGACGTCTTCGACGAGCGCCTGCGCCACATGCTCTTCTGGCGGTTCAAGTGGGTGGCCAACGCGCTGCGCGCGCTGCCGGAGGTGCCGCTGGAGAGCCTGCGCCAGTGGCTGACGGAGATGCGCGACCGGTACGTGAAGGCCGACCTCGATCTCCAGCCGTACTACGGCCAGGCGTACCAGCTGGCCGCCCACGTCGGTGAGGACACCGCCCTCGCGTACGAACTGTGGGCCGGCCGCACCCGCAGCCGGCTCAGCGACTGCGAGGCCTGCGAGATCTGCGAGCGCGCCCTGTGCCACCTCGCGTCGGGCGACGACGAGCGGGCGCTGCGCACGTGGGAGCCCGTCCTGGCCGGGAAGGAATCCTGCCAGGAGGAGCCCGCCCGCTCCGTCTCGTACGCGCTGCTGCCGCTGCTGCGCACGGGCGACGCCGACCGGGCCCGGGAACTGCACCTCACCGGGTACCGCGCCTGCCGCCGCAATCCCTCGATGTCCGGAGAGGTCGGCCGGCACCTGGAGTTCTGCGCGCTGACCGGCAACGAGGCCCGCGGCCTGGAACTGCTCGCCGAGAACCGGAGCCTGTTCGAGGAGGTGGACTCGCCGCAGGACCTGTTCGACTTCCTCACCGGCGTGGAGGTCCTCCTCCAGCGCGTCGAGCTCCTCGGCCACGGCGAACTGCCCGCCGCCGGATACGCGGGCCGGACCTGGACGGTGGCCGGTCTGCGCGCCGAGGTGCGGGACCGTGCCGACGACCTCGCGGCCCGCTTCGACGCCCGCAACGGCACCACGGCCCACACCGACCGCCGCAGGGCCCGCCTCGACCGTGCCCCACTCCTGGACGCGCTGGAACTGACCCTGCGCACCCGCAGCCTCGACGACGTGGCTCCGGCCGCCCCGGTTGCCGCGCCCGCCGCCCGTACGGCCGCCGCCGTCCCCGACTCGCTGCCCGAACTCATCCTCCAGGCACGGGCGTTGGACGAGCAGGGGCACCCTGACGCACAGGCCTGCTGGGCGCGGCTGCGCACGCTCGTCGCCGCCCGCGACTACACCCACCCTGACGACCCGGCCGTGGGCCCGCTCGTACAGCTGCGCGCGGACCTGCTGGACAACGAAGCGAGCCGCGCGGGCCACAAGGACGAGTTCGCCGTCGCCGCCGACCTCCACGAGGAGGCCGCCGGCCTGTACGACGACGCCGGAATGCCGGCTCACGCGGCGCTCGCCCACGCCTGCGCCCTGCTCGCCACTGCCGAAATCCCCGCGGCGGAGGGTGCCCACGCAGCCGAGACGAAGGCCGCCGCGCTGACCACCACTCACGCGTCCATGGCCCGCCTGCACGAGGAGACGGCCGGCCTCGCCCCGTACCAAGAGGCCCGCCTCCTGCAGCTGCGGGCGACCGTACTCGGCCTGCGCCTGCAGACGTCGGGGAGCGAAGAGCACGTCGCGCCGGTCCTCGCCGAGGTGGAGCTGCTGCATGCGTTCGCCACCCGGCACGACATCGCCGGGCAGATCTCCGGCGCCCTGCTGCTGCGGGCCAGCACCCACGCCCTCTCCGGCGATCTGCCCACCGCGGTCAGCGAGATCGACGGCCTACTCGACCGGCTGAAGGTGCATGGCCCCGCCTGGCACGTGCCCCGCACGCTCGGACTGCGTGGCCGGCTCCAGCTCGGCCTCCAGGACGCGCAGGCGGCGCACGCGGACCTGGCCGAAGGTCTGCGACTGGCCGCCGACTGGCCGGCCGACGCGGTCAACACCGGCCGCTTCCACAGTGATCTGGCCGAGGCCTGCATGCACCTGGGCCGCCCCGACGAGGCACTGCGGCACCTGACGCGCTCGGCGGAGCTGGACCTTCGCCGCGGCAGCCGGACAGACGCGTTCTGCACCTACAGCAACGCGGCCCAGCTCAGCCTGGACCTGGGCCGCATCGAGGACTGCATCGCTCTGCTCGACTCCCTCCTGGCCGAACCGGACGTTGCCGCCAAAGAGCTGGACGACCGACTCATCGCTCAGCTGCGCCTTACCCGCGCCCGCGCCCTGCACGCGGGGGAGGATCTCAAGGCCGCCACGACGGAGTTCGTCGCCCTCGCGGCCGAGTCGGCCGGCTGGGACGACGACGCGGGGAGCCACGCCATGATCGCCGCGGAGACGGCCGTACTCCTCGGCGAGTCCGGCGAGTTCGAACGAGCCCGCGAGGCTGCGGACCAGGCACTCGCCGCCCACGCCCGGGCCCCGCGCTACGAGCACCTCAGCAACTGCCTACGCGAACTCGCCCGCCTCCAGGCCCAGCAACAGGGCTCCGACGGCCTCCCCGCCGCGCTCGCCCACCTCGCCGACGCCGGCCGGATCGCCGACGAGGCCCGCGCCGCCGACTACGAGGCCCGCGGCCGCTCACTGGACACCGCCCTGGCCTACGAACACGGGCGGGTCAACGCCTACGCCGGTGAGTACGAGGACGCCCTGTCCGCCCTGGAGAAGGACTTCGCCCTGCTCGGCGAGCCGGGACCCGAGCAGGACCACGCCGGCGAGTGGGCCGAGTGCGTCCGCCTCGCGGGTGCCGTGGAGGGCATCTACCTCAAACGCCCCGCCCCCGCCCTCACTCGCCTCGACGCGGCAATCTCCCGCCTGACCGCACTGGGCCACACAGAGGAGACCGAGCCGCTGACCTCCTTGGCGGCCCGGCTGCGCGACGAGGAGTGACGCGGGCCCCGGTGCCGAGGCTCCAACTCGCCCTGGCACCGGGGGCGGTGGGTGGGTCCGTCCGTCGTGGCGCTGACGCATATGTCCGCCGGTCCAAATGCGGGGTTTCTGGTCGGTGCAGATCGTCGCGGAGAGCGCCCACAGCAGCCTCGGCGCGGCGGCCTTGACCGCCGCGTTCAACGTCGGCGCGGGCATCCTCGGCTTCCCCGGGGGCGGTTGGATCGCCGACCGCCGCGTCCGTGCGGGCAAGGGCCGCAAGCCGCTGGCCGTGACCTGCGCGGCGGTGCACACGGTGCTCGCCGTCGCGTTCGGGGTGAGCCTGCTGGGTGACGGCAAGCCGTCCCTGCTGCTGCTCGGCCTGATCCTGTTCTGCTCCGGCCTCTTCTTCAACGCGTTGCAGCCGATCGTCCACGGCATCCTGGGCGACCTGGCCGCCGAGGAGCACCGCGGCCAGTTGTTCGGCCTGTTCGATCTGGTGGCCGAGATCGGCGCGGTGGCGAGCCCGGTCGTCAGCGGCATCCTGCGTGATGCGACGGGCAGTTGGGCGCCGGGCGTCTTCACGGCGGCGGGTGTGATGGCAGTTTCGGTCGGCCTGCACGCGATGGTGCGGGAGCGCATACCCGGCAGGGGAGCGGCCTGACAGCGCCGGTCGGATGCAGTGGCCCCATCCGTCGCAAGCGTCGGGGACTGGTGCGGAGGCCGTCGCCCCGTTCGTCCCCGACGCTTCACGCCGCCCGTGCAACGGGCCAGTTGGCGATTGCGCGCGCTATGGCCCGTTGAGCGGCGCGTTGTGCATGCCGCGGCTCGTTGTGCACAGGGCAGGGCACCGGATCACGAGTGAGGTGCGCGCCTCACTACCCGCCGCTGCGTGATGTCCCACCAGTGTGCCCTGGCCGGCCTGCACTTCGTGGGTGCCCATGCATCGATGCCAGTGCACGACGTTCTCGGCCGGCCGGTCGCCTTCGGGGCCGGCCCGCGTCCAGCACCGACCTCCCCGGCAGGACCGGTGAGGCCCTCACCCGAGACGGACGTGGTCGCTCTGCCCGCAGCGCCGACGGCCCAGTTGAGCGGCCGTCAGCCGGCTCCAGCAGGAGGACGACGACGGCTTCGAGCAGCGGGCATCCGGCACCGCAGCGCAGGCTCAACACCTGCTCGTCACGAGCGATCATTCCCCGCCCGAAGCCGCCTTCCCATGCCCGCAGTTTCCGGCGGTGGGGTGAGACTCGCCGGTGCGACTTTTGCTGTGCGTGACCTGTGCCTGGCGCGAACTTTGCCTGGTGGGGCCCACCGTTCGTCTGTGCTTCACGCAGTACCGGCCTGGGGCTTCTAGGGTTTGCGGCGCCGCTCCCCGAACGTCCGTCACTACTGTCCGGAGGACAGTCATGGCCGCCGTCAAGGCTTCCAAGCGCAACAGACGTCCCCTCGCCGCACTCGCCGGGGCTGTCGCCCTCACCGCCACGTCGATCGGCGTGTGGGCCGCAACAGCCTCCACCGCTCAGGCCGTCGCTCTCCCCACCCCCGACCACGTGGTGGTCGTGGTGATGGAGAACCACGCCTACTCGCAGGTGATCGGCAGCTCCAGCGCCCCGTACATCAACAACACCCTCAAGGCGGGTGGCGCCAACCTCACCCAGTCCTACGGCCTCACCCACCCCAGTGAGCCGAACTACTACATGCTGTTCTCGGGCTCCAACCAGGGCCGCACCGACGACAGCTGTGTCCCGGTCGGTTCCATCTCCGCGCCGAACCTCGCCTCCGAGCTGATCGCCGCGGGCAAGACCTGGAAGAGCTACAACGAGTCGCTGCCCAGCCAGGGTTCGACGACCTGCAGCAGCGGCAACTACGCGCAGAAGCACAACCCGTGGTTCGGCTTCTCCAACGTGCCGACCAACACCGCGATGACCATGACGCAGTTCCCCACCGACTACACGACCCTGCCGAAGGTCTCCTTCGTCGTACCGAACCTGTGCAGTGACATGCACGACTGCTCGGTCTCCACCGGCGACACCTGGATCCAGAACAACCTCGGCGCGTACGCCACCTGGGCCCAGACGCACAACAGCATCCTCGCCGTCACCTTCGACGAGGACAACAAGCAGTCCGGCAACCGCATCCCCACCGTCTTCTACGGGCAGCACGTCACCCCCGGCAGCTCCACCTCCACCACCTACAACCACTACAACGTCCTGCGCACCGTGGAAGACCTGGCCGGTCTGTCCGCGCACGCGGGCAACGCCGCCTCGGCGTCCGACATCACCGGCATCTGGAACTGACGCCCGTGTATCTCGCGGACTCCCGCAGCACCAAGGCCGCCGTCGCCCCGGACACCCGTCCGGGGCGGCGGCCGGCCGCTGTACCCGGCACCGTGCTGGCCCTGGGTGCGGTCAGCCTCATCACGGACATCTCCTCGGAGATGGTCACGGCCGTCCTGCCGCTCTACGTGGTCGCGGGCCTAGGCTTGTCGCCGCTCGGCTTCGGGCTCCTTGACGGCATCAACAACGGAGTCGGGGCCCTGGTCCGGCTGACCGGCGGTCACCTCGCCGATCGGGGAGGCCGCCGGCACAAGGTCATAGCGGGCGTCGGCTACGGCCTGTCGGCGGTGTGCAAGCCGCTGCTGCTGCTCGCCCACACCCTCCCCGTGATCAGTGCTGTGCTCGCGGCCGACCGCACCGGCAAAGGGCTGCGCACCGCCCCCCGGGACGCGATGATCTCGCTGGCCACCCAACCCGAGCACCGGGGACGGGCGTTCGGGGTGCACCGCGCCATGGATACCACCGGCGCCCTGCTCGGCCCGCTCGTCGCCTTCGCCGTCCTGCGGGCCACCGTCGACGGCTACGACGCGGTCTTCGCGGTCAGCGGCTGCGTCGCCGTCCTGGGCGTCCTGGTGCTGGTGCTCTTCGTGCCCCGCCACATCACCCCCGACAGTTCCGTACGGCTGCCCGAAACGGCCCGGCCTGCACTGCGCGATTCACTCGGGCTGCTGCGCCGCCCCGAGTTGCGCCGGCTCACCCTGTGTGCGGCCCTGCTCGGTCTCACCACCGTCAGCGACTCCTTCCTCTATCTGCTGCTCCAGCGCGAAGGCGACCTGCCCGCCGATCTGTTCCCGCTGCTGCCGCTGGGCACCGCCGCCGTCTTCCTGCTGCTCGCCGTCCCGCTCGGCGCACTCGCCGACCGCATCAGCCGCCGCCGGCTCTTCCTGGCCGGCCACGGCGTCCTGCTGCTCGGCTACGGCCTGGTGCTCTCCCCGTGGCACGGCGTCCCGGCCGTGGCCGCCCTCCTCGTCCTGCACGGCACCTTCTACGCCGCCACCGACGGAGTCCTCGCGGCCGCCACCGCCGGCGCCGTGCCCGCTCAGCACCAAGGCGCCGGGCAGGCACTGGTCGGCACCGGCCAGGCGCTGGCCCGGTTCATCTGCTCCCTCGCCTTCGGCGCGGCCTGGAGCCTGTGGGGCGGGCGCACCGCACTCGCCGCCACCGCCGCCGCACTGGCCATCAGCGCCCTCGTGGCCTCGTTCGTCCTTCGTCCCGCCGATGAGGTGTCCCCATGACCAGAACGACCCGCCTGGTGATCCTGCTGGTCGCCGTCCTGCTGCTCGGAGGTGTCGGCACCGGGGCGGTGCTGTATGCCGCCCACCGGTCGGGCATGCGTGACGAGCAGCAGGCGAACGGTCCGACCGTGCGGGCCGGTACCGTCACGCTCCGGCCGACGGCCGACCGTCCCCTGCTGGTGCGCAACCTGGCCTGGGGCCCGCACCGCGACGAGATCGCCACCGTGCCCGCCGACGATCCTCAGGGGCCGCGCACCGTGTCGGGCGTCAAGTGCCTGCGATTCCACGCGGCAGCTGGTACCGGCATCTGCCTGCAGGCCGTGCACGGCCGGTTGACGGACACCTACCGAGCAGTCGTGCTCGACTCGCACCTGCACGAGCGGCACCGCTTCCCGGCAGCGGGCATCCCCACCCGGGCCAGGGTCTCTCCCTCCGGGCACATGGCGGCCTGGACGGTCTTCGTCAGCGGAGACTCCTATGCCGGCACCAACTTCTCCACCCGTACCTCCATCGTCGACACCCGAACCGGGGCCATCGACGACAACCTGGAGACCTTCCGCATCATCAAGGACGACCGCCCCTACCAGGCCGCGGACATCAACATCTGGGGCGTCACCTTCGCCGACGATGCCCGCTTCTACGCCACGCTGGCGACCGGCGGCCGAACCTACCTGGTCCGCGGCGACGTCGCCGCACGCACCCTCACCACCCTGCACCAAAACGTCGAATGCCCCTCCCTCTCGCCAGACGGCACCCAGATCGCCTACAAGAAACGCGTCAAGGGAGCCTCTCCCGACGCCCCCTGGCGGCTGTACGTCCTCGACCTGCGCACCATGAAGGAGACCGCGACCGCCGAACAGCGCAACATCGACGACCAGGCCCTGTGGGCCGACGACTCCACCCTCGTCTACGCCCTTCCCGGCGACTACGGCTCAGACCTGTGGACCGTCCCCGCCAACGGCACCGGCACAGCCCGCCGACTGATGACCTCCGCCATCGCACCCGCCTACCTGAACTGACACGCCTGGGCCGGATGCGCCGACGCCCACGCCGACCGAAGCCAGTCCTGCCAGCCGAAGAACACCGATCCGGCTACGGCACAGTCACCAGGGCGAAGCCACTGAGCAGGACGGCTGAGCAGGATCCGGAGGGTGCGGTGTGGAGCCGACCGGCTGCGCGAGGTCGAGGCTGGTCCAGCCGGATCGACCGGAGCATCGTCAGCGTGGTCTCCTCTTCCCGCAGGGGGCATCAGCACGCGGCAGGCGCTCGGTCACGGCCGTCACAAGTCGTCGGCCGCCGAAGGACTCCGGACGGCCCGGCGCTCTTGGGGGGCGTCCTGGGCCGTCTCTCAGGGGGTAATCATCCTGTCGGGGCGGTGATCTCCCGCTTGAGGATCTTGCCGCTGGGGCCGGTGGGCAGCTTGTCCACGAGCCAAATCCTGCGAGGGTACTTGTACGCCGCCACTCGGTCCTTGACGAACTCCCGCAGTTCGTCGGGGGTGGCGTGCGCCCCGGGGCGCAGGACGACCGCGGCCGCGATCTCCTCGCCCAGGTGGGCGTCGGCCACTCCCACCACAGCGGCCAGAGCGACGGTCGGGTGCTCGTGGAGCACCTCCTCGATCTCGCGCGGGTAGACGTTGTAGCCGCCGCGGATGATCATGTCCTTCTTGCGGTCGACGATGTAGAGGTAGCCGTCCTCGTCCTGCCGCGCGAGGTCGCCGGAGCGCAGCCAGCCGTCCGGGATGGCGGCCGCCGTCTCCTCCGGCCGGTTCCAGTAGCCCTTCATCACGTTCGGGCCGCGCACCGCCAGCTCCCCGATCTCCCCGGGGGCGACGTCCTGGCCCTTGTCGTCCAGCAGCCGCACTTCCACGTCCCGGATCGGGGTGCCGATGGAGCCGGCCTTGCGCCGCCGGGCGGGGTGGTTGAAGGTGACCACCGGACTGGTCTCCGACATGCCGAAGCCCTCCAGCACGGCGCAGCCGAAGCGCCGCTCGAAGCCGTGCAGGATCTCCACCGGCAGTGATGCCCCGCCGGAGATGCACATCCGCAGTGTCGGCACGTCCGCCTCGGAGGGGTGCTGGAGCAGGGCGGCGTACATGGTGGGCACGCCCTCGAAGACGGTGGCCCGGTCGCGGGCGATGGCGTCCAGCACGGTCTGCGGGTCGAAGCGGGGGATGAGGGTGAGGGAGGCGCCGGCGCGCACGGCCACGCTCATGGTGCAGATCTGGCCGAAGATGTGGAACAGCGGAAGGCAGCCGACGACCACGTCCTGCGGTGTCATCTGCTGCACGTGCACCGTGTTGACCTCGGTGTTGTGCCGCAGCCCGCCGTGGGTGAGCGCGGCGCCCTTGGGCCGGCCGGTGGTGCCCGAGGTGTACAGCAGCACGGCCACCTCGTCGTCCTCTGTTTGCGCCACCTCGGGGAGCGGTTCGTGTCCGGCCAGCAGGGCGGCGAAGGAGGCGGGTTCGACGGCCAGGTGCCGCACCCCGGCCGCGGACGCGCCCTGTGTTCCCTCACCGGGCGCCTGATGCCATTCGAACAGCAGCCTTGCCCCGGAGTCGGCGAGGTGGTACTCGCTCTCGCGCGCCTTGAGCAGGGGGTTCATCGGTATGACGATCCCGCCTGCGCGTAGCACGCCGTAGTACAGGACGACGAACTCGGGGACGTTGGGCAGCATCAGAGCCACCCGATCACCGCGCTGCACCCCCTCGGCCCGCAGCAGCGCCGCGACGCGGGCACTGCGCTCGTTCAGTTCCGCGTAGGAGGTGATCTGCCCGCCCAGGCGCAGCGCGGGACGCTGCGGCTGGCGCGCGGCCGTCTCCACCAGGAACTCCGCCAGATTGGCCATGGGTCCGCCTCCAGGAATGTCGCCGTCGAAATCCGCCGTTCACGTGGACGACATGGTGATGCCATCAGTGGCGACGGCCTATGGGCAGCGGCACTGCGTCTGTGCTCCTGAATTGTTCCTGGGAACAAGATGGGTGGAATAGGCTGCGATGATGGACCTCTCGGGCGTGGCCTCGGCGCTCCTCGCGCGGCTGCCGGAACTGGGCGAGCGGATGGCGCAGCGCATCCGCGCCGAAGTCGACGCCTACCAGGACGCGTCCCTGATCCCCTTCGACTCCTTGCGTCGCTCGTGCACCGCCAACGCCGACCTCATACTGAGCCACTTCCACACCGCGGACGCCCCGGAACCGAGCCCGGCCCGGGAGACCGGTCGCATCCGCGCCGAGCAGGGCATGCCGTTGGCCGACACCCTGCACGCCTATCGGATCGGCTTCGAACTGCTCTGGTCGGAATTCATCGCGGAGGCGCGCACTCATCCCGAGGTCACCGACGCCCAGCTGGTGTCCCAATCGGCCGAGATCTGGGCGCTGTTCGGCCGGTACGCCGAGGCCGTGGCAGCAGCTCACCGGGAGACCTCGGCCGAGTTGACGCTGCAGCGCGAGGCGCGGCGCTCGGCCCTGGTGGAGGCGCTGTTCACCGGCGTCATCTCCGATCGCACCACGCTGTGGGAGGCCGCCCGCGAACTGGGCCTGCCTGAACAGGGACCCTACGCGGTCGCCGTGGCGGTGGCGGACGCTCCCGGTGAGGAACCCCTGGCAGGTATCGAGGCCGCGCTGCGTCAGGCTCAACTCCCCTCCGCATGGCGCCTGTTGCCCGACCAGCAGATCGGTGTGGTCGCGCTGGCCACGCCGACGGCGGAGTCCACCTGTCTGCGCACGCTGCGCCGCGCCCGCGCCCGGGTGGGTGTCAGCCCCGGCTTTCCCTCGCTGCGGGATGTTCCGCAGGCCCTGCGCTTCGCCCGGCTGGCCCTGGCCGGCCTGCCGGGTACCGGGCCCGGTGTCGCGCGGTTCGACGACAACCTGCTGGCGATGGTCGTGGCCGCCGCTCCGGCCGAGGCCGCGCACCTGACGGAGGTGGTCCTCAAGCCGGTGTTCGACCTCCCTGCCGCGGAACGTGCCCGGCTGCTGACGACCCTGGAACACTGGTTCGCCGCCGCCGGTTCCGCCGCGGAAGCGGCCCGAACGCTCTTCGTCCACCCCAACACCGTCCGCTACCGGCTGCGCCGCATCGAGGAACTGACCGGCCGCGCCCTCTCCGATCCGCGGGCAGTGGCGGACCTCGGCGCGGCGCTCCTGGCAGTCCGCAATCACAGTGCCGGGCAGGGCGAATCCCTCGCATAGGCGTATGTGTCCCGGGTGAGGCTCATGTCGGGGAGGTCGAGCTGCTCGAAGACGGACGGGGCGCGTCGGTGGTCACGAAGCGTCTCTTTCGTCGGGTGGTGCCCGGCCCGGGGCAGATCGGTACGGTGGTCGGGCGGCGCGCTCATGCGTGCCAGGTGTTTGGTGTTGCGGCCGTACGGCCGTGGAGCGACGGCCCATCGCCCCCACCGAGGCGATGTGCGGCTGGCGTGCTGTGCTTACAGCTGGGCGACGAACGCGCCGATGTGCGCGGCCACTTGGTCGGGCACCTCAAGGGGGGAGAGGTGGCCGGTGTCCTTGAGGAGGGTCAGCGAGGCGGTCGGGATCAGCGGCAGCAGGTGGTCGGTGAGCACGGCCGGCGGGTCGACCTTGTCGTGGCTGCCCGCGAGAACCAGCACCGGCACCTCGATGGCTCCGACGCCGGCCGACACGTCCTGGACCAGGCCCTGGCGCGGCCACGCGAGACGCGCCTGGTCGCCGCCGCGCAGACTGTCCTCGACCACCTGCCGGCGCAGCTCGGGAGTCAGCCCGCCGTGGGTCAGCATCAGGTCGATGCTCTGAAGAACCGCCTCCTCGTTGTCGTAGGCATGGGAAACCGTCTCCTGCACCTGCTCGGTCACCCCGACCGGTGCGGGCGGCGCGGGCGCCACGAGGACGACTCCGGTCAGGCCCTCGGGCTTGCGTGCGGCCAGCATCTGAGTCACCTTGCCGCCCATGGAGTGCCCGACGAGCACATAGCGGGAGTATCCGAGCGCGTAGATGACCCGCTGCGCGTCGTCCGCGAGCTGCTCCAGGTCATAAGGTCTCGGCACGCTCGTGGAGTCGCCCCATCCGCGCTGGTCGTAGGCCACGAAACCGTACCCGGGCTCCAGATGCTGCAGCACCGGGATCCAGGTGCGCCGTGAGCCTCCCCAGTAGTGCAGGAAGATCAGCGCCGGGCCGTCACCCTCGCGGACGTGGGCGTACACCTGGCCGCCCTGCACGTCGAAGAAGCGGCCCACCACATTCTGAGCTGTCATTGTCAGTTCCTCGTCCACGGCCGGGGCTCTCTGACCGCTCCACCGGTGTGTGGAGCCGGTTGCCCCGCGCTCGGTATCCGATCCTGCTCCGGAACCTCCCTTCCGGGCCACGGCTCATCTGCCAGCATGCGCATTTTTTGGGCCACGATGGTCCGGATGAGCCAATACTCTCCGGCCACACGAACTGCAGGCTGAACAGGGAATCTTGCCGGGAAACCCTTGGATTCGATGGGCGAGGCGGCCTATTGACTCTCCCTGCGAAATGGGTGTTGGCCGTAACGTTACGGCCATGAACAAGCACCGCGTCATAGTTCTGGCGGTGGACGGCGTGCTGCCCATGGATCTGGGAATCCCCACGCAGATCTTCAACGCCCGTCCGAACACCCCCTACGAGCTCACCGTGTGCGGCGACACCGACGAGGCCGTGACCACCAGCGCCGGTTTCACCCTCGGACTGACCGCGGGACTCGAAGCGCTCGCCGAAGCGGACACGATCATCGTCCCGGGCTTCGAGGACTTCCGGCGCCCTCCGCACCCACGGGTGAGGGCCGCTCTCAAACTCGCCGGCCGCGCCGGGATACGCATCGCTTCCATCTGCACCGGCGCCTTCGCCGTCGCCGCGGCCGGACTGCTCGACGGCCGCACCGTTACCACCCATTGGGCCAGCGCGGATGACCTTGAAGAGCTCTACCCCCGGCTACGCGTCGACCGGAACGTCCTCTACATCGACAACGACACCATCCTGACCTCGGCGGGCGTCACGGCCGGCATCGACCTGTGTCTGCACCTGGTCCGCAAAGACCTCGGCGCAGCCGTCGCGAACGACATCGCCAGGGATATCGTCGCCGCCCCACACCGTGACGGCGGACAGGCCCAATACATCACGAGGAGCCTCCCCGCCCCCCAGGCCACCACGCTCGCCGATACACGTGAGTGGGCCCTGCACGGCCTCGAAGAAGACCTCACCATCCCCGAGCTCGCCGACCATGCCGGCGTCTCCCCACGTACCCTGACCCGCCTATGGCGCCAGGAGACCGGCGTCAGCCCCCACCAATGGCTCGTGACCGCCCGCATCAACCGTGCGCGAGAACTCCTGGAGACCACCGACCTCCAGGTGGAACAGATCGCCACCAGGTGCGGCCTCGGCAGCGGCGCCAACATGCGCGCTCGATTCCGTGACGCCGTCGGCATCACGCCCACGGCGTATCGCCGCGCCTTCCAGCACGGGACTGCACAAAGAACGGGGTAACTCCTGATCAAGGAAGTAGCACCCGGTGACAGACATGCTCGGGTCGGTTGAGCCTGTGGAGGCTGCGGCCGCGGAGCCGGCCGGGCAGCAGCAACTGGGTGTACTGGACCGGGAGTTGATCGTCCGGCTTACCGACCCTGCCCGGCCGGAGGGGTTGAAGCTGACAGGGAAGGGTGGTCTGCTGCAGCACCTGAGGAAGCTGGTGCTGGAAGCGGCTTCGGAGGGTGAGATGGACGACCATCTCGGCTGTGCCAGGCACGACCGTGCCGGGGCAGGCAGCGGGAACTCCCGTAACGGCCGGCGGGCCAAGACGCCGGCCACCGAGGTGGGACCGGTCCGGGTCGAGGTCCCGCGGGACCGGGAGGGCACCTTCGAGCCGCAGATCGTCCGCGAGTGGCAGCGCCGGCTGTTGGCGATCTGACCTGGTGCTCTCGCTGTCCGCCAACGGCCTGACCCACGGGGAGATCTCCGCCCGCCTCGCGGAGGTCTACGGCGCGGAGGTGTCCAAGGCCGCCATCTTCACCATCACAGACCGGGAGATGGACCGCGTAGCGCGTCGCCCTCCAGCACGCGGCCGACGATCGACTCCCGGGTTGTCTACGTACACTGCCGGGCATGGCATGCCGCATCAGTGAGCTCGTCATCGACTGCGCCGACCCCGTCCGGGTCGCCGCATTCTGGAGCAAGGTACTCGACTACGTCGAACTCGGCCGGGAGGACGACGGAAGCATCGAGATCGGGCCGCCCGACGCCGGCTTCGGCGGGCCGCAGCCCACCCTCGTCCTCAGCCCCAGCAGCGACCCGCGGACCGGGAAGCTCCCACTGCACATCGACGTCAACGCCACCGACCGCGACCAGGACGCCGAGCTGGAGCGGCTGCTCGCTCTCGGCGCCAGGCCCGTCGACGTCGGCCAGACCGGCACCGAGAGCTGGCACGTCCTGGCCGATCCAGAAGGCAACGAATTCTGCCTCCTGCACACCCGGCTCCAGCCCCTCTGACCACGTGCGTCCTGGCGCCAAGCCGCTCGGCCACTCGAGTGAGGCCGGGGTTCGCTCGTCGGTGTCAGCGCCCGAGCTTGGGCTTGAGTCCCGCCGAGTTCATCGACGAGCGGCCGCGGAAGTTGGGGCGGCGGGCCTCCGCGTAGAGCTGGTCGTAGGTGAGGCTGTCGGCACCTGAGGGGGAGCGCCGGCCGAGCCTCGTTCGCCTGGTCGCGTCTGGTCGGCTTGAGGGGGTGAACGCAGGGCCGACGACCTCCAACGGCATCATGGAGGTCCGACCCGGAAGGAGTTCCACCTGTGCGATTGGTTTCCGATCCCGTGTTCGGCGAAGTGGATCTCACCGCTTCACTGGAGGAACTGGCCGGCTTGGCAAGCGCGGGGGCCGAGGGCGCCGGGTTCATCGGCTCCACGTCACCGCTGGACGGTGACACCTTGGCAGGGGTTGAAGCCAGGAAGGCTTCCGGCCCCGGAGTTCTGATCGAACTGGACGCCGCGCGGCAGATCCTGGTGATCAGCGGCGATCCCGGCGCCAGGGCGATTCTCGCAGCCAACCTCCAGAGGATGGCCACTGCCGAGGACGGTGGCCACCTCCACATCGACTACTTTCCCGAGCACCCCTACCTGGTTGAAGGGTCTCTGCCGATCGTGGTCAACGGCCCGCACGGAGGGATGTCGGCCCGATGATTGACGCGGGCCGCCGTGGCGATCAGGGATCGTAGGCGACCAGCGAGCGGGTGGCCGGTGCACCGATCCTGATGCTGTGCCAGATCCCGGCAGCCATCGCCAGAACATGGCTGGGCAACCCGGACGGCGAGGCCCTCGCAGAACGCTGTGGCCGGACCCTGTCCAGAACGGTGTCGCTCCTGGACCTGTCATGTGCGTATCCGGTGCGCGGGAAGACGACGGGTTCGACGTGTGGGCCGGCGCCACGTACCGCAGTGCGCTTCAGCCCTTGCTCGGTGCCGAGGTCGAGTGGACACAATTCGACGGTTGACGTATCAGACATGCCGGCGCGAGTACTCATCGGAAGAGCCGTGCAGCCGCCCCGTCACCGACATGCAGGCCAGTCCCGGACGATGCCACTGCCCAGCACACCGGGTGAACGCGCGTCAGCCGCGAAGGCGTTGAGATCTCGTACGGTGCAACTACCCTCGCCGTGGGCCCGCGTCAGTCCTTTGACGGAGAGTCATCCTTTCCCGAGCTTCCCCAGCCTGGGCGTGGTGATGCTGTTGGTCTGCACGTGTTACGAGGACGGCAAGGCCCTGTGGGGCGGGCTGCTCGACGAGATCGGGGGCCGCCGGGAAGGCGACGTGCTCGTCATCGGGGGCGGCGAGGTGCGGTTGCACCTGATCGAAGGCCGCGGATGGGACTACCTGCACGGCGGCAACGTACCGGCGCTTGTCCCGGGCGGCGGAGCCGGGCCAGGTTCCTGCGCTGGTCCCGCCCGAGGAGCACACCACGCTGGTGGCGCTCGTCGACGCCAGGACCTTTGCCGAGCCCGGGCGACCGCTGACCGTCGTCGACCTGTACGACACCCCGGGGCATTCCGCAGTCCTTCCGTGCCGCGAGGTCGGATCGATGGCGTGCAACCTCGAGATCGGCGACATGGACTTCGACGAGTTCGTCGCCATGCAGAGCGAGGAGCCCTGGTGGGAGGGATGACCAGTGGATCTCCGGGCGGATTGGGTTCGGCCGTGGTCGCCAGGGACGTATCGGCTCCAGGTTCCGCCCGCTTCCGTGCCACAATCCAGAGGCCAGACGCACCATGGGCTCTTCGGCTACCCGGGGCTGACACTGGTGAGCTCGCGCGTCGAGGAGTCCCGCATCCCGGTCGCATGCGCAACCTCGTCACTTGGCATCAGCCGCCCAAGCGGGAGCCTGGGATAGGCGCTGACGGCGAACACCCGGAGCCCTGGGGACCCTCGGAACTCTTGGAGCCCGAGCCGACTTCTGGCCGTCAGAAAATGTCTCCCTCATCGATCCCCGCCTCCCGCAACTGCGCGCGGAATCGCCGGAATCGCTCGTCCCGGTCCGTGCGCAGTTCGTCCAGCGGTGTTTGGCAGCCCAGTTCCTCCAGCAGGTCGAGGAAGCGTGGATCCGAGTCGACGCCGAGTGCCGATTGCGAGCCGAAGTGGATCTCCTTCGAGGTGAACCACCGCGTCATGTCGAGACTCGTGTGGTACGCGCGGTAGGGGCGGGTCTGCGACGAGAATTGCAGGTTCTCGGGGTACTCCGTGCCGTCGAGGTTGTACGTGAGGAACATGCCGCCGTCGAACATCTCGCACCGGAAGAACGGCAGGTCACGGTGGAGGTAGACGTGGGTCGGGAGGGACGCGCGCAGATCGTGCAGGGCGGTGAGTGAGATGAAGACCTGCCGCCGCAGAGCCTCGATGCCCTCCTCGATGGAATCCGGCGCTCTGGTGCCGCGTTGTTCGCGCTGACGCATGATCACATGGGCCCGTAGGCATTCCTCGGCGCGCGGATCGAGGATGCACAGTCTGATCTCCAGCCGGCGAAAGACACGTTTCTGACTTCCTTGGGCCAGACGAAAGGTGGCGAACTCGGCGGCCGAGCCCTTGCTGTCGTACCGCGTGGACGTGACGAGCAGTGCCTCGAAGGCCTCGCGGAAAGCCAGTTTCGGTACATCGGCCGACTCGAAGACCCCACTCGGCAAAGAGGCTTCGAAACGCTCCTGGAACTGTGAGTGAGCGACGTCGATGGCATAGCCGGCGAGTTCCTGGGCCTGCAGTCGCTGTCGTATGGGATCGAGAAACAGCGACACCATCACATAGACGAGGACCGAGGCGATGACGGATTCCCCGATCGCGGCGAGAGCGGTCGAGAGGTCCTCGTCCAGGTCGAAGAAGACGCCCCACATCGTGAGGAGAACTCCCACCACGGTGGACGCCAGCATCACGATGACGGCCCATAACCGTGCGTACTTGGCGAATATTCGGACGCCGTCGATACCACCGGAAGCGGAAGTGGTCATGCGACCAGCCTTTCTGCCACCCATTCCATGAGATCCATGACGTCTTCGGAGCCGAGCCGGGTGACCGTGGTCGACTCGGTGCGCTCGGCGGCGGGGACGACCGTGGTGGTGCGCCGCACGTCTCTGCCCTGCAGAACGGCCGTGATGACGGGGTATCCACCCGCGGGATCGGCGCGGTGCAGGACACGGTGGTCCAGGGTGTACGACTCGCCCGGTGTGCGCCGGGTGCGGGACGTCTCACTCAGGCGTCCCACTCCGTCGGGCATGTACCGGTACTCGCCCGACGACGCACCCTTCGCCAATTCGAAGACGGGCGTCGTACCGGTGTCGCGGTCAAGGGCGAACTGCTTTTCCAGTAACTGGCCGGACAGGATGTACGAGGAGAAGTCCCATCGGTGGTCGTGCACATCGGATTGCGGCACGGGGCCGTCCCAGATGTGAACTCGCAGAGCCCAGGAATCGGCGCCCGGAGAAAGCAGCTTCATTTTGTAGAAACCGTTGGGATGCCGATAGCACAGGGTGTCGGAAAGGTGCGCTCTGTCCTTTGTCGCTGCCGTCAGATGCTCGCGCAGCCAGCCATCTTCACATACCGCCACGATGATCTTTTCCGGGTCGTGCGAGCTGGACATGGCGTCGTCGATGAACGCGAACAACTCGGTCATGGGCGCCATGCTACTCGGCAATCCTGAAGCGTCGTCAGGAACCAGAGAGTGACGCGATGACGGGTTGTTCGCAAGGGCGCATGAGGGGAGCACGGAACGCACACGCGCCCCGTGCTGCTCGCCCCGCCCACTTGCCGGGCACCGTCCGCCAGGAACTACGGGCCTTTATCGTCAGTTCCTCCAGTTCGGCGCAGACCCGGTCTTCGATGTCGAGGCCGCGCGAGTTCGTACCGCACCCAGGACGGGACGGAGGCCGTCGTCTCCGTGCCGACCCCTTCCACGGCGATCCCGTGCCCGGGCTCGCCCTCGAGGCCGATGCGGGCGGCCCAGAACCCGCCGCCGGGCCGGGCGAGCAGCACCTGCCGGTCCACAGCAGGGGACCGGGGCCGGCGAGCACGGTGTGCCATGCCGGGGCGGGGCTGTCGACGACGCAGGCAGCTCAGTCGCGTGTGGGGGTGAGCTGGAGGGTGGTGGTACGGGCGCCTTCGGCCGTCATGGGTGGCACATAGTCGCTGTAGCGGGCGTACTTGGACCGGTATGCGGCGTCGATGCGGTCGTTGAGCGTACTGTCGTCGCCGGTCTCTGTGAGTGTGACGTCCGTGGCCATGCCGCCGCAGTCGATGCGGGCGCGGTGGCTGGCTGTGGCGGTGCGGAACCAGGCGCCATCGGGTCCGTTGTAGGTGCGGACGAAGACGCTGTCGCCGTCGCGGACCACCCAGATGGTGGTCGGTCGGCGCCTCGAGCCGTTCGCGTGCCGGGGCTGGATGCGCAGTTCGTCGGCGTGGTCGATGCGGGTCAGTTCCTCAGGTGTCCATGCGGTCATGATGGGGTGCTCTCTTTCACGGGGCGTGCGCGGCGGGTGGCTGTTCGTCGGTGGCGTCCGTCCCGGATGCCAGCGTGGGTGTGATGCGCAGGTAGAGGGCGGCGGTGGCGGCCGTGAGGGTGGCCAGGGCGGCGATGATGAGGCTGGTGCGCAGCCCGGGTATGAAGTGGCCTCGGTCCGCGATGAGCGCGCCGAAGACGGCCACGGCGAGCGCGCCGCCGAGCTGGCGGCTGGTGTTGAAGATGCCGCTTGCGGTGCCGGTGTGCTGGGCACGGACACTGTTGACCAGCAGTGCGGTGGTGGTCGGCATCGCCAGCGGGCCGCCCAGACCCACCGGCAGCAACAGCAGTGCCAGAGTCCATACCGGCAGCCCGGCGGGTACGACCGCGAGGAGGACCAGCCCGGCGCTCATCAGGAACATACCGAAGGAGATCGGCACCCGCGCGCCGAAGCGTTCTGCCACGCGGGCGGAGAGCGGGTTGATGAACGCCGAGAGCACGGTCATCGGCACGAACGCCAGCCCGGTGGCCAGGGCTGAAAGGCCCCGCTGCTGCTGGAGGTAGATGCTGAACAGGAACACCGCGCCGTAGAGGCCGGCCATGAACGCGAACCCGGCACCACAGGAGATCACCACGGTCCGTTCGCGCAGCAGCCGCAAGGGCACCATCGGATGGGCCCCGCGGGCCTGCGCCCGCACGAACACGGCGGCGGACATCAGCATCAGGACGACTGCGGCCCAGACCTGCGGCGCTGCGAAGCCTTGTGCCCCGGCCTCGATCGCGGCGAACGTCAGGGCGGCCATCGCGACCACGGCGGTGACCTGTCCGACCAGGTCGAACGGCACCTTCCGGCTCGAGGAACGGGCGATGAAGGCGAGCAGCGCCAGGGCGACGATGCCCACGGGCAGGTTGATGAAGAAGATCATCCGCCAGCTGATCAGGCTGGCCGCACCGCCTGCGACCGGCCCGGCCGCCGAGGCGACCGCACCGCCGACCGCCCACAGCGCCACTGCGCGGGCACGCTTGGCTGTGTCGGTGTAGGCCTCGCGAATCAGTGCCAGCGAGGTCGGCATCATCAGAGCCGCCCCAGCCCCTTGGACCAGCCGCGAACCAACCAGGACCGGCAGGCCGGCGGCGAGACCACAGGCGGCCGACGCGGCGACGAAGACCACGAGACCGAGACCAAAGGCACGGCGAGCGCCGATGCGGTCGGAGAGGGAGCCGACCGACAGCAGCAGTGCGGCGAAGGCCAGGGTGTAGCCGTCGACCACCCACTGCAGCCCGCTCATGCCGCCGCCCAGGTCGGTGCGGATGGCGGGCAGGGCGACGTTGACGACCAGCGCGTCCAAAGTGATCACGAAGAAGCCCAGCAGCGCGGCTGCCAGGGAGGCAGCCGGGTGCCCACGCCGCCCGGTGGTGGCGCCGTCGGGCGTGGCAGGGGACAGAGACATGATGCAAAGCTCCGAAAGCGGGAGGGGCGTCCAGCACCAACAGGTGCTGGCAGGCGGGGCGGCGCGTTGCGCGGCGTCCTTGCCTCCGGCGGCCGGGTCGCAGGCGCCGGCTTCCCCGGCGGTTTCCAGGAAACCGCCGACCACGCACGCGCGGAAGGCACCGTTGTTCCAGGTACTGACGGAACCCCCTGGGGCCCGCAGCACACAGCGCGAGGGGATGGCATCTCCTCGCGCCGGCGCATGAGTTATCCGGAGTTGTCCGTGGGTAGCCGGGAGACGCAGCGGGGCCGGCTGTGTGCGTGAGTAGTGACACCGCCTGTCGGTCAGCGACGACCCCACCCGGTCTCATCGGGGAGCGGTATCGCTGAGTTTTGACACCAACTGGGTGTTTGCGGTGGGAGCATCGAAGTGCTCTGCGTGGCGAGGGGGCATGGATGCCGCCGAAGTCCTCCAAAGTCGTGAGGATCACCGGTCAGCGGGTCACACTCCGATGAAGCTCACTGTTTCTGCCATGTCCGCCCGCCCCGTACGCAGCCGTGGCACGCCGTCCTTCTCGAATCCCACCGCGACACCGCAGAACAGCACGAGCCCGTCATCGGCTCCGACCATGTGGCTGACGGTCTTGCGATACATCGTCCACATCACCTGGGGGCAGCTGTGCAGCCCTTCCGCCCTCAGCAACAGCATGACCGTCTGCAAGTACATCCCCGCGTCCCCCCACTGCCCGGGCCCCATCGTCCGGTCGAGGTAGCAGAACAGTACGACCGGCGCCCCGAACGCCTCCGAGTTCAAGGCGGCGATCTTCGTGGGCCTGTCGAGGTCGTCGCGCTTGATTCCCAGCGCTTTGTACCGCTGGGCGGCCGCGGCGGAAAAACGATCCAGATACGGTGAGGTCAGTTCGGCCGGGTACATCGGATACTCCCGCTCATCACCAGGGTCTCCCGCCAGTGCCCGGGCCGTCGCGCGTCTCTTCAGTTCGGCCAAGGGCTCACCGGTCACGACATACACATGCCACGGCTGGAGGTTCCCACTCGACGGAGCCCGCGTCGCTGCAGCCAGCACTCGTTCGAGTACGTCTTTGGGTACCGGCTCATCGCTGAACGCCCGCACGGCTCTGCGACTGTCCACTGCTTCATACACATCCACTTCTTTTCGTCCTCTCACTCCATGGCGGGCGGCGAAGACACGAGGATCGCACCATGCGAGCAGACCGGGCGGAGCTTTGGTGCTGCCAAGACTGACCGGCATTCCTCCGCCGACCGATCGCGAAGTGCTGTCGACCTCAGCTGCATGTGCTGTCGGCTCCCAGCGACAAAGCCAGGGGGTGTCTCGGGAGGGTGGGCCTACTTGCGGACGAGGCCCATGTGCATTTCGTTGTAGCGATTGCCCTGCCCGCCGATGCGCACGGCGAGCTCGTCGAGGTCCGCCAGCTCATCGGCAGGCAGGGCGAGTTGGGTCGATGCGGCGTTCTCTTCGACGCACTCGATCCGGCGTGTTCCGGGAAGGGGCGCGATCCGCGGGCGCTGGGGCAAGAGCCAGGCCAGTGCGGATCGTCGACACGGGGTGGGCTGGTCGACCGGGTTGATGCCGCGGTAGGTCCCACAGGTCCGAGCCGCACACACAGGTCGCCACGGTCCTGATGATCGCGTCGGTGGGGTTCTGGATCGTGGGGTCGTCGCGCTCTTCGAAGCGGACGTCACCGGGGGCGTGAAGGATGGCTCCGCGCATGACGGTGTTCCTTGTCCGTGGTGCCTTGGACGGTCAGCTACAGCGGGTGCTGTGCCGCTCACTGGTGTATGCGTGGTCGGTGACGTGCTCGAGCCAGGTGACGTCGTCGGTCTCCCACAGCGCGAGGTGCGTCATGAAGTGACCGGGGGCGGCGCCGTGCCAGTGCTCCTCGCCCGGTGGCGTCCAGATCACGTCACCGGGGTGGGCCTCGACGATCTCGCCGCCGCGGGACTGGATCAGGGCGATGCCCTCGACGATGTAGAGGGTCTGGCCAAGGCCGTGGGAGTGCCAGGCGGTTCGGGCGCCGGGCGCGAAGTGCACCGCGTTGGCACGCGCCTTCGACGGGTTCTCGCCGCGGTAGATGACATCGGCCCAGGCGTCGCCGGTGAAGGCGTCGGCCGGCAGTTTGATCGTTGCCTGCTTCTTCAACAGTTCCATGGAAAGCTCCTCGGTTGCACAGGGCGGCCGCGGCATCTGGCCGCAGGGGTGGTCAGGCGGACGACTGCTGGACGGCGAGCTGTTTGAGTTGGTTGATCGCCGTCATGGCGTTGGGCCAGCCCGCGTAGAAGGCGAGATGCGTGATCGCCTCGGACAATTCCTCGACGCTCAGCCCGTTCTCCAGGGCCTTGCCCAGGTGATGGGGCAGCTGCTCGCCGCGGTAGAGAGCAGCCAGCACGCTCACCGTGACCAGGCTGCGATCCCGCGGCGACAGGCCGGGGCGCTCCCAGATGTCGCCGAACAGGACGGTGTCAGTGACCTCGACCAGTTTCGGCGCGATACCAGCCAGCTCCTGGGGCGCGGACTGCTTCGCCATGTGATGACTCCCTGCGATGGTTCGAACATGTTCCTGGCAGATCCGCCCTCGGTGTCGCGGAACTGTTCGGCAGCCGCAGACAGCTCCGAAACCGGTCCGGGCCGGGTGTCCGAGCACCGCCGATATCGAGGAAATCGCAGGTCACACGCGCGCGGAAGGTACTGTCGTTACAGGTACTGACAGGACCCCTCACACCCCGCGCTTCGCGCTTAGCTTGGCTGTATGGACACCGCCCACGACATCCGCGAATTCCTCGCCACCCGCCGCGCGAAGATCACCCCGCAGCAGGCGGGCCTGCCTGCCTTCGGCAGCAACCGCCGCGTGCCGGGTCTGCGCCGCGAGGAAGTCGCCCTGCTGGCCGGTGTCAGCATCGACTACTACGTCCGCCTGGAGCGCGGGCACCTCGCCGGAGCCTCCGAGGAAGTCCTCGACGCGGTAGCGAACGCTCTCCAGCTCGACGAGGCCGAACGTGCCCACCTCTACGACCTGGCGGCCGCTCAGCGCCGGCGACCCGCCCGCCGTGCCAAGAAGCCGCGCGGCCCGATCCCCGTCAGCATCCAGCGCGTCCTGGACTCCATGGCCGACACTCCGGCCTTCGTCCGCAACGGGCGCCTGGACATCCTGGCCACCAACAGGCTCGGCCGCGCCCTCTACGCACCCCTGTTCGCAGCCGACGCGCCGCGCCCGGTGAACATCGCCCGCTTCAAGTTGCTCTCGCCCGCCGGGCGTGACTTCTTCCCCGACTGGGAGACCTCGCTCAACACCACCGTCTCACTGCTGCGCACCGAAGCCGGACGTGCCCCGCACGACAGCGATCTGACCGGTCTGATCGGCGAACTGGTCACCCGAAGCGAGGAGTTCCGCACCGCGTGGGCCAAGCACAATGTGCGCCTCCACCACACCGGCAGCAAGCCCTTCCGGCACCCCGAAATCGGCGAAATCCGCCTCGACTTCGACGCCATGGACCTGCCCGCACAACCCGGCCTCACCCTCACCGTCTACAGCGCCGAACCGGGTACGCGCGATCATGACGCGCTGGTCCTGCTGTCCGCCTGGGCCGCCACCGAAGACCTCCAGGCACCCACCCAGGCTCAGTCCTGAACGCCTGCCGTCGTTGCGGATTCACGCAGCCCCTCGCCCTGTGGGACGAACTGCGCTTGACGACGACCGGCCCGAGAGGCCTGGCTGGAGCACGGCACCGACGAGCAGTACGTCGGCCCGCGCACCCGCAGCCACCGCCCCAGGAAGCGACGCCCGGTCCGGGTGACCTCCAGGCCGTCAACACGGGTGGTCTCCAGCGGGGGCAGGACCCACTGGCGCTTGCCGGCATCCCACACGTGCCGCCGACACCGCGAAAGCCTACGCCAGCCTGCCGCCACGGACGCCGAGCCGCCGTCCAGTGCACCGGCGACTCCCCTTCTGGAACGGGTACGCCAACGCCCCCAGGAGGTCAACGAATTGGCCGCCGCGGGACTGTCCCTCACTGCCATCGCCCACCGCCTGCACTGGCCCCAAGACGGTGCGGCGCTACTGGAACCCGCCAGATCCAGCACGCGCGGTGGCCTGCCTACAACGGACCTGGGAGTTGGAGTTGGCGTGGCAGGAGCCGCATGCTGTCTCCCCGGCAGCCATCGCCGAACTGACCAGCCTGCTCGCGCCCGGCCGCAGCCAGCGGTAGCCCCGGCATGCGAACGCCCCCGCCAGCCGGTTTGGCTACGGGGGCGTGCGTCGTTTGGTGCGGCCCGCCGGAGAGGTTACCCCCATACCCCGAAGGGCCGCTGCGAACGACGGCGGGGCCGCCCGGACACGTTAAGCGGAATACGGCCGTCCTGCCAGTGATCCGCGTCACACTGGCCTCCGTGTCCACCCCGCAGGCCCCCGTCACGGCGGGCCCTGCGGCTTCGTCGTCGCTGCGCACCGGACCCATATCGAACGATCGCCCACCTCATGGCGAGAACCGTAACTGTCGTGATCACCCGCTTCTGCCGGCTGGCTGGCGGGCACCGGCCGACCTGCTGTGCCTGGCGGTTGGAGTGCGGTGACAGCGATCGGTGCCGTTACCGCGTCCGGCTCGCGGGCTGGTTGCGCCTGGATGGCGGTCTTCCGCTGTCCGGCCCACGGGGCACTCAAGGCGTACGCCCTACGGCCCACGCTGGGCCCACAGTAGCTCCTGCGACGCAACTTTGGAGTCGTCACCGCAGGTGACGACCGAGATCATCACGCCGCGTAGCGTGTTGCACGTGATCGGGAGCGTGCTGCGGCCGCCTGGGTTCCGGTCGCCTCCTTGACGCCGACCCGGAGCTTTGCCATGCCTAGAACACGCTTGGACGCGTGGGTACCGCCCGCCCTCTCGCTTCTTCTCGGTTCATGGGGGATCACGCGCGAGCACAGCATGTGGCGCGATGAGGCGGCGACGTGAGAGGCGGCCCACCGAACCGTCCCCGCTGCCGGCCCGGATCGGGCCGACCCCGGTCGCCTCGCCCGAGTTGCTGGAGTTCCTCCGGCCGATGGCTGTGAACGGCAGGCTGCCGCGCTGGACCGACTGGTGGGACGAGGCAGACGTCGCCCCCATGTTCTCTGATCCGATGGTGCGGGAGACAGTCATTGAGGCAGCCCACCCTGCCGCTGTCCTACTACGAACAGCACATCCCCGTCCCCGACGGCTGGGACGAACATCCCTGCTCCTATTTGCTGTTCGGCCCTCCGTATGGCGACCTTGCGGCCGAGGCGCGCGAACGCGGCTGGCGTGTGGCACACCTGCCCGGCGCACACCTCTATCAGATCATCGATCCTGCCGGCGCAGCCCGGCACCTCGTCGAGCTCGCCGCTACGACTTGATCCACTTCCGACAGGGGCCCTAGGACGGTTCCGGTTCCTTCGCGGTCGCCCTCGCAGCCATCTGCCGGTTGTCCCGCCACATGACGGCGGATGCCGTCAGGAGCAGGAACGTGGCCGAGACGGTCAGCCAGACCTGATGCCAGATGATCGAGGCGTAGCCCGCCTCCACACCGACGAGGTTCAGCACCAGGCCGAGGCATGGAACCCACCGGCGCTTGATCATCTGCGCCACGATCATGCCCGCGCCGAGAACGGCGAATATGACGACCCCCACGATCATCGCGCGATCATACGGGCGCCCCGGTTCCGTCGGGGACCCCGCCGCCGGACATGATCCGGCGAGGAAACCGTGGCGGGGTCTCCTCGGGGAGGGGCGCGGCACCGGTGCACAGTCCGGCCCGCGTCCGTCCGGCCGGCGTACGCCTGCTGTCTGGTACTGCGACCGCTCTAACCCTGTTCATCCGCAGCGGTGTGCGCGATGACGGCGCGGACGATCGTCTCCCAGTCGGCTCGGTCGACCCCATGACCTGCACCTTCCAAGGCCAACAGCCTTGCGGCGGGGATCTCTTCTGCAAGCGCCTCGCCGTGCCCGAACGGGAACATCGGATCCGCGGTCCCATGGATCACCAGCGTGGGCACGGCGATCGACGACAGGGACTCTCGCGATTGCCGTCCGTCTTCAAGCGAGTCGTGGTTCCGCACGGCGGCAAAGTTGTGCGCACGCTCAACGTCGCGACGGACAAGGTCGCGGACGGCGGTCTCATCGAACAGGCGCCAGCCTCCCGCGAGCACGCGCGCGTAGTCGACCAGGTAATCGATCACCGAGGCGGTCTGCGACCAATCGACCTGTGCGGACGATACGAACCGCACGAACTCCTCGGTCGGCGAGGGCAGCTCGCGGTCGCCAGGCACTGCGCGGGACGTGCTGATCAGGACGAGTGAGAGGACTCGATCGGCGTGGTCGAGCGCGACCAGCTGCGCGAACGCCCCTCCAGCCGAGACACCCACCACGTGTGCGGCCGGGATCTCATAGGCGTCGAGCACGCCGACGGCGTCACCGACCAGATCCGCGCCGGTGTATCCGGGCCGGCCCAGCTCGGAGGTGACCGATCGACCGGTGTCGCGGTGGTCGTAACGGATCACGAACCGTCCGCCCTCGGCGAGCATCCGGCAGAAGCCCTCCTCCCACCAGAGCATCGAAGCGCCGGTGCCCATGATGAGCAGGATCGGTGGGTCCGACCGATCGCCAAAGGGCTCGGTGCACAGTGCCACACCGTCTGTGTCAATCATGTGCTCAGACATCGCCACGTCTCCTCACCGCGCCCATTGTGTATCTGCGCGGGGCTGGGTGCCCTGACCCGGTGGACGGCCGGGTGCTGGATCAGCCGGCGGATCGTTTGCTCCTCAACCCGTCCGTCCTCGTGGATTAAGTGGATCAAGCGGAGCCGGCCGAGCTGCGGCTCGACCGTCCACCTGATCCCGTTCAGAAGAACGCGGGCCCCGACGGCGAGATCGCGAAGCCCCTGCCCCTGCCAGTCGCGGCTGCCGCCGGAGGACAGAGCCGACCCGGACAGGCGAACCGTCGCTCATGGGACGGCCCAGATCCGTGGCCAGTTGCCGGCGTCAGAGCAGATGCGTCGCGTGCGCGTGGGGGACGACCGGAAGCCTCGTCGCCTCGACCAACTCCCCGAACGTGAGCATCCCTTCCTCCCGGAACGGCGGCCAGGAACTCGCCCTGGAGCCGCATCGGTTCCTGCAGCGGACGACGCTGGGACGACAAGAAGTCCAGGACACTGTGGACGTGCGGGCGCCAGCCGGCCACCGCCGAGTACCGCGACCCCCGGCCCCCTGCCCGGTCGCCGCAACTTCAGGGCGTCCTGAGGCGCCATCAGCCGCTCCGGCCGGACCTCGAACAACGAACCGCTCTCGCCGGGCATCCAGGAGTCCGGGATGTACCGGCCGCGCCCACCATCGTGCTTGAAGTCCAGCTCGAACGGCCGGACCAGCACGTCAACGACCCGCACGAAGTCCAGTGCGAGCAGCAGATATTGCTCTTCCAGGGACTCCAAGCCATGGTCGGGACCGGTAGACACCATGAACCGGCAACCCCGGTTGGTGCCCGTGCCCCGACCGGCAGGTGAACCCGCGAACCGGTGACGACGAGCCGACAGGCACCGAACCGAGCTCACTCACCGGCCAGGCCACCGATCCGCCGTCGACCTGCCCGGCGTGATCCACCGCCGCTGCCACCCCTCGGACAGCGTCAGCCGGCCCCGTACCGCCTCGTCACCCGCGTACGCCGTGAACAGCATCTCCAGCCCGCACGAGTCGGACGGACGACCGCCTTGGTCGGGACAGCCATGGATCCACAGGAGCAGCACCGCGTACGCGCCGTGGTTATCACCGAAAGTATTCGTAACTCGCCGTGATCTGATCGCATCAAGAGCCCGCTCGCAGACTGTGGGGCTCCGCTCGCAGACAACGATGCTCCGTGACCCCCGTGATCCACTCTTCACCTCCTCGCGTGTTCGATTTTATGTTCGATAACATGGGGTGTGGGAGGTGACGGTGATGACCACGGGTGCGATGCTGGCGCGGGGGACGCGGGGGGCGTCGACGGTGATGCATGTGCGCTGCCCGGACCGGCTGCCGGAGGACGTCTACCGGCAGGTCCTTGAACAGCTCGCGGAGCTGTCTGCGGTGGTGCAGGCACTGCCGCCGTCCGCGGCCCTGGTGGAACTCAAGGGCGCGCTGCGCTATCACGGCGTTGATGCTCGCCGCCTGGGGGAGGTGCTGCGGGTGCGCACCCTTTCCCGCCTGGGTGTCGATGTGCGGGTCGGGATCGGCCCGTCGATCACCGTGGCGGCCACCGCCTCCGCGCAGCTCCCCGCACCCGGCGGTGTCCTGGCCATCGACCCCGAGCACGTCACCGCGTGGCTGGGGCCGCTGCCGGTCGGCGCCCTGCACGGCATCGGCCCCCGCCAGGCCGAGGCTCTGCGCGACTACGGCATCCACAGCGTCGGCCTGCTCGCCGCCGTCCCACCGGTCACCGTGCAGCGCCTGCTGGGCGGCAAAGCGGGCCGCCTGGCCGCCGACCGGGCGCGCGGCATCGACCCGCGCCCCGTCGTCCCCCGCGCCCTGCCTGCCTCCGCGAGCGTCCGCTGCGTCTTCCCCCGTCACACCCTCGATGGGAGCGAAGCTCGCGCCGCGCTGCTCGGGCTCGTCGTCCAGCTCGGACGGCTGCTGCGCCGCCGCGACCAGGTGGCCCGTGCCGTGACCCTGACCCTCACGTTCGCCGGCGGCACCCGATGGGAGAAGACTCGTCGCTTGCCGGAGGCGTCGGCACACGACGACGACCTGCGCTCGATGGCCTACCGGCTGATGGACGCGGCCGGCCTGCAACGCGGCCGCCTGACGAGGATCGTCCTCAAGGGCGAGGACGTGGTCCGCGCCGACCAGGTCGCCCAGCAGATCAGTCTCGATCAGGCTCGTGAAGCCCGTCTGGTCGCCGAATCGGCCATGGACCGCATCCGCGACAAGTACGGCGCCGGCGCGATCGGCCCGGCCACCGCCTTTTGGCACGCGTCCTGACCATCCGAGCTGGAGGCGCACGTCGTGCTGCTGCATCCGTCGGGCGCCCTGGGCCTGCAGCTCGACATGCTGCCCCACTGGCCCGATGCGCACGCCGTCGGTCAGGCGCTCATCGACCGGGACATTGCGCCGGACACGGTCTGCGTCAACCGCACCGGCCGGGAGCACGGCGAAACGATGTACAAACCAGGCGCTGGAGCCTGTCGGTCACTGCAAGGGCTCTAACGCCTACCACAGGCGGATGCGGTCCGGCCCCCGGTAGGCAAGTGGGCGGGTCTCCAGGTGCGCCGAGTGGGGGATGCGCGTCAAGCTGTGTGCATGACCGAGCGTTCCGTGATCGTTTATCCGCCCATCAAGGACGAGGGCCGGCGGGTGCGGATTGATGGGGAGATCGTGGGGGCGGCCTGCAGTCTGCGTGGACTGGCGGAGATGCTGCAGCATGCGGGTTGGGCGGGTATCGACGAGATCGATGTGGCTGACTCGCCTGTCATCGAGTGGCATGGCGGCGGGCCTGAGGTGTGGTCAGCGCGCGGCTGAAACACCAGGTTCGGCCTGTGCCGACGCCAGGGTTCCGTCGACCGGGTGACTCGGCGCGGTCAGGTGTCGGCTTGCGAGGGTGGGGAGTGCTGCGCGATTTGCCGCTCCAGCTCTGCGTGGACGTCGGCGCCCAAGTCTCCCGTCCGGGCCCATTCGATGATCAGTTCCGCCACATGCCGCAGTTTGATGTTCGTCCGCTGGGACACCTCTTTGAGGACATCCCAGGCTTGGTCGGGCGTCAGCTGCCCTGTGGCGAGCACGATGCCGATCGCCTGGTCCACCACGGCGTGCGAGCGTATCGCTTCGTGAAGCTGAGCGTTCTCGTCCTCCAGCTCCTCCATACGCTCCGCAGCCTCCGTGCCAAAGGTACGCTCCGGCTCGCTCCCCTTCACAGTCACCATGGCCTCCGCGGTCAGACCTGATACCCGGCCGGTTCCCTTCAATTCTCTGCCCACCCTTGCCGAATACACCCGTGAGCGGGCCGCTGCCACAAGAAAACAGATCCGCGCAGAGCGGCAGTGTCAGCCAATCGTCATGCCGGCCGGCGCGCCACCGGGCTGCGTCCGTCACATGCGTGTGCGATGCTGCCGCGGCGCTCCTCGGCTGAGGTTGGGTAGGATCTCGCGGCTTGTGGCCAGGCCGGGCTTGCTGACCAGTGGTTTTTCCGCTGTCTCAGGGCGATGACACAGTCGCTCAGTCTCACGGCCATGACACTTCCGCACGGCCTCGCAAGGTGTTGTGGGCGCCCTGAGGGCCGGGTTCGTCGTCAGCCGCCGCACCGGCCGCCCCTGCGGTTGCTGCTCGTGATGGGCGTCTGGGGGGCGTCGCGACTTTGCTGCGGTGCAGTCCAGGGGTGCGGCGCTTGGTGTCGGCGGGTTGTCCGGCCTGTTCGGGTGTGATCTTGGCTCGCCGCGACGCAGGGAAGGCGGACTTCCCGGTGATTGTCCATGTCTCGCCCCTACGCCCGGTGTGCCAGGGCCTGACATGCACTGCCAGTACACCCTTCGAGAGAAGCTCCCTGACCGCCGTGGAAGGCGGTTTTCTTGAGAACGGCGAGATTTCCGCCGTGTCGGGCGCCCTCGGCGCCCCTTCCTCTCGCGGCGCTTTGTCGTCCTTCTTCGATTGGAGCCAAGTGAGTACCCCCGTGATCCCGAGCGCGCCGCGCGAGCGGACGGTCAGCCGTGCCCTGGCTGTCGTTCTCGCTCTGCTGACCGTCTTCGGGCCGATCTCGATGGACCTCTACCTGCCGGCACTGCCCGCGCTCACCGGCGAGCTGCACGCGTCGACGTCGGCCGCGCAGCTGACCGTCACCGCCTGTCTGCTCGGCCTGGCGTTCGGCCAGGTGATCGCCGGGCCGCTGTCGGACCGGTTCGGTCGACGCCGCCCTCTTCTGGTGGGTGCCGTCGCCTACATCGCCACCTCGGTGCTGTGTGCGATCAGCCCGAGCGTCGAGACCCTGGTTGCCGCCCGCTTCGTGCAGGGTCTGGCCGGCGCGGTGGGCATCGTGATCGCCCAGGCCGCAGGTCGCGACCTGTACTCCGGGGGCAAGCTCGTCCGCTACTACGGCCGCCTGACCGTGATCGGCGGGCTGGCCGCGATCATCGGACCGGTTGCGGGCGGCCAGCTCGCCGCCTTCACCGACTGGCGCGGCATCTTCATCTTCCTCGCCCTGCTCGGCGCCGCGATCCTCATCGCGTGCCTGGCCGTCTTCCGGGAGACCCTGCCCCCGCAGGAGCGCACCGGCGGCGGGCTCTCCCAGAGCGGGCGCGACTTCCGGCGGCTGCTGGCCGACCGCCTTTTCCTCGGCGCCGTCCTGATCACGGGTCTCGTCAACGCCGCCCTGTTCGCCTATCTCAGCGGCGCCACCTATGTCCTGCAGGGCATCTACGGGCTCTCGCCGCAGGGCTACTCGTTCGCGTTCGGGCTGAACTCCCTCGGCTTCATGCTGTTCGGTTTCGCCGCAGGACGTCTGTCGGAACGATGGTCGGAGCAGGGCACCCTCGTCCTGGGCCTCGGCATGACCCTTCTTGGCGCGACCGGGCTGCTCGTCACCGCGGCTCTCCACCTGCCGCTGGCAGCCATGGTGCTGTCCCTGCTCACCATGGTCAGCGGCGTGGCCGCCACCACTCCGCCGTCCACTTCGCTCGCCCTGGCGCACTACCCCGAGATCGCAGGAACCGCGTCCTCACTCCTTGGCATGGCGCGCTTCGCGTTCGGCGGGCTGGCCGCGCCGCTCGTGGGACTCGGCGGCGCCGGCACCGCCGTCCCGCTCGGGCTGGTCACGGTCGCCTCCGCCGCACTCGCGGCGGTCGTCTATGTCGTTGCGATCCGCCACCACACCCGGGTCTCGGAGCACACCGTCGCCTTGAGCAAACCGCTCGACAGTGTGGCAGCGAACTCCTGACCCGCCAGTTCTTCTCGGGAGGGGTATCTGTTCGCGCCCCCCCCCCAAGAAAGGTCAACGAAACATGCAATACGCACACCTGGGCCGCAGTGGTCTGAAGGTCGGTCGCCTCGCGTTGGGCACGATGAACTTCGGGCATGTGACGGACGAGGCGACTAGCTTTGAGATCATGGATGCTGCGCTGGCGGGCATCGACCTCATCGACACCGCCGACGTCTACGGTGGGCCGCAGTCTCCTGACATGGTGCGGGGGTACGGCCTGTCCGAGGAGATCATCGGGCGCTGGCTCGCTCAGGGCGGCGGGCGGCGGAAGCAGATCGTGCTGGCGACCAAGGCGTACCAGCCGATGGGCACCGGCCCGAACGACAAGTACCTGTCCGCGTACAGGATCCGCAGGGCCGCGGAGGACAGCCTGCGGCGTCTGCAGACCGACCACATCGACCTGTACCAGATGCACCACATCGACCGGTCGACCCCGTGGGAGGAGATCTGGCAGGCGATGGAGCAGCTGGTGCGTGAGGGCAAGGTGATCTATGTCGGCAGCAGCAACTTCGCGGGCTGGCACATCGCGACCGCGCAGTCCACCGCCGCTGCCCGCAACTTCCTGGGCCTGGTGTCCGAGCAGAGCTTGTACAACCTGTCCGCGCGCACCATCGAGCTCGAGGTGATCCCGGCGCTGCGGCACTACGGTCTCGGGCTGATCCCGTGGAGCCCGCTGGGCGGCGGGCTGCTCGGCGGCGCGCTGCACAAGGCGCAGGGTGAGGGCGGTCGCCGTGTGACGCCGCAGGCCCTGGCCCGCGTCGAACGGTACCGTCCCCAGCTGGAGGCCTACGAGGCGCTGTGTGCCGAGCTCGGCGCACAGCCTGCCTACGTTGCGCTGGCCTGGCTGTTGCACAACCCGGTTGTCACCGCCACGATCGTCGGTCCCCGCACCGCAGCACAGCTCGCCACCAGTCGGCGTGCCCTCGACGTGACCTTGTCGCAGGACACGCTGCGCAAGCTTGACGAGATCTGGCCCGGCCCCGGTGGCGAGGCCCCGGAGGCATACGCCTGGTAGCCGCGCACTTCGACCCCGTCGCTCCACACGGGAGCTGGGGGTCGGCTGCGTCTCGTCGTGCCGGTGAGGAATCGCGAATGATCGCTCAGCGGCGAGCTGCCGACGAGCTTGGCCGGGGGAGAGTCAGCGGCACACCGCGCGCAGGCGGCACATGGCCGAGGTCAGTCAGAGCGCGGTGCCCGTCTGCTCGGCCAACGCTTGCAGGAGGCGGTTTTGGAATGCCTCGTCGTGGACTGCGCGGTGCGGCTGCAGCCGTCGGCGGTGGTACCAATACCCGCCGGTGGTCAGGGCCTGGGGTTCGTCGCTGGAGGCGAGCCACTCCTGTGTCTGATGGCCGAGCTCGAGATCGTCCGGTGCGCCCGGTCCGCCCATCTTGGTCGGTACCCAGCCCGGATCCACGGCGTTGCTCAGCACGTTGGGGCGCAGGCGGGCCACCGCTGCCGCGAGCGTCGTGACGAACAACTTGCTGTCGGCGTACGAGCCCGCGCTCTCGCCCCGCCAGTCGACCCCGCCGAGCGAGGGGCGTCCACCCAGGTGGGAGCTGCTGCTCAGGTATACCAGTCGGCGCGGCCCGCGGAGCAGGGCCGTGAGCAGGTACGGTGCGACGATGTTGACCGGCATGACCGCCGGCCCGCTCCATACGCCGGCGTTGTGGATGACCGCGTCGAGCGGCTTCGCGTCGTTCAGCTCGGCGGCGACGCGCCGGACGGCGTCGCGCTCCGTGAAGTCACCCACGATGATGTCTGCCCCGCGGTCGAGCAGCGAGTCGAGGCCCGCTGCGCGCTCCTGGTTCCGGGCGTGCACCACGACATCGTGTCCGGCGGACAGCAGCGCATCCGCCGCGGCACGTCCAAGGCCGTCCGCGGAACCGGTCACCAGGATCCGGCTCACGACCGCACCACCTCTCGCACGCGCGAGGCCGGGGCGGGCGCCGCAAAGCCGAGCGGCGCTCGGACAATCGCTTTGTCCCGGTCGCCGACGCGGCCGGCTCCGGTAGCGTGCATGACTGCTCCTCGCATGGAAGTGTCTCCTTGCCTTCGGGGGCGCGGTGACCGCTGAAGGGAGCGCTATGTCCTCTCGGTGGCCCCGTCTGCGGGCCGGCCGTTGAGGGTGGCCTCAGCTTGTTGTGGATGGTTGCGTGGGCGAGTGGTCCTCTTGCGTGGCGGTCCAGGAGGCGAGCAGGCGCAGCCGCTCTTCGGAGGGCGAGCCGGGTTCGGCGGTGTAGATGGTGAGGGTGAGACCGGGTTCGGCGGTCATCTCCAAGCCCTCGTAGGCCAGGGTGAGTTCTCCGACGGCCGAGTGGTGGAACCGTTTGACCCCGGTGCCGTGGTGGCGGACGTTGTGGGTGCCCCAGCGGGTGCGGAACTCCTCGCTGCGGGTGGACAGTTCGCCGACGAGGTCGTGCAGGTCCTTGTCGTGGGGGTTGCGGCCGGCTTCGGTGCGCAAGATGGCCACCGCGGTGTCGGCGAAGGTGTCCCAGTCGGGGTAGAAGCGCCGGGAGACGGGATCGAGGAAGTTGAAACGGGCGAGGTTCGCCTGATTGTGGGCCGCGGCGTAGACGTCGGTGTAGAAGGCGCGGGCGAGCTGGTTGGCGGCGAGCAGGTCCATGCGGCCGTTGCGTACGAAGGCAGGCCCGGCGGTGATCGCGTCCAGGGTCCACTGCAGACTGCGGTGCGGGGCCCACTGCCGGGTGGCCCGGCGCCGACGGCGGGTGAGTACGTCGGAGCCGTCGGCGGCCTGGGCCAGGTGCAGGAGGTGTGCGCGCTCGGCGTCGTCGAGCTGGAGCGCGCGGGCGACGGCTTCGAGGACGGCGGGGGAGACGCCGGCGAGGTTGCCGCGTTCGAGTTTGGCGTAGTACTCGACGCTGACGTCGGCCAGGGCTGCGACCTCGCTCCTGCGCAGCCCCGGCACGCGGCGCCGCGCCCCGGCGGGCAGGCCGGCCCGTTCCGGGGCGATCTTCGCTCGCCGCGAGGTGAGGAACTCGCGGACCTCTTCACGGTTGTCCACTCCTCGACCGTACGTGCCGCAGGCCCTGAAAGGGGTGTACTGGCAGTACACCCCTTGCTGGTAACTCGCTGCCCGCGCGGAAAGCCGGTTACCTGGATGACGTGGCACTCCCGGCCGCGACGCTAGGCGGCACGTCGGGTGTGCCCGTCCGGGACGCGCGCCGATGACAGCGGTGTCGTTTCGTGCGCCCGGTAGGCAACTGCACACGGGCAAGAGCGGCCCATCGGGGCCCCGACCGCACCCGCGGCCCGCCCCTCAGCACGTAAGGAACCCCTCTCATGCGCGGAGCAGTGATCCACGCCCCCGGCGATGTGCGCTTCGAGACCCTCGACGACCCGAAGATCCTCCAGCCGACCGACGCGATCATCCGCACGGCCGTCTCCTGCGTGTGCGGCTCGGACCTGTGGCCCTACCGTGGCCTGGATCCGGTCGACGAGGCGCACCCGATGGGCCACGAGTACATAGGCATCGTTGAGGAGGTCGGGAGCGAGGTCACCTCGGTCAAGCCGGGCCAGTTCGTCATCGGCTCTTTCGCCACCTCGGACAACACCTGCGCCAACTGCCGCAATGGCTGGCAGTCCAGCTGCCTCAACCGCGAGTTCATGAGCACCTGCCAGGCCGAGTACGTCCGCATCCCCAGCGCCCAAGGCACGCTGGTCGCCACCGACGAGGTGCCGGGCGAGGAGTTCTGGCCCAGCTTGCTGGCGCTCTCCGACGTCATGGGCACCGGCTGGTACGCCGCCGACGCCGCCGAGGTCAAGCCCGGCTCCACCGCCGTGGTGGTCGGCGACGGCGCGGTGGGCCTGTGCGGTGTGATCGCGGCGAAGGAATTGGGTGCGGAGCGGATCATCGCGATGAGCCGACACGAGCCCCGCCAGAAGCTCGCTCTGGAATTCGGTGCCACCGACATCGTCACCGAGCGTGGCGAAGAGGGCGTCGCCCGGATCAAGGACCTCACCGACGGGATCGGCGCCGACGCGGTGCTGGAGTGTGTCGGCACCGCGCAATCCATGCAGCAGGCCCTGCACGCGGCCCGGCCCGGCGGCAACGTCGGCTTCGTCGGCGTCCCCCACGACGTGGCCATTGACGGCCAGGATCTCTTTTTCTCCCATGTCGGTCTGCGCGGCGGCCCCGCCCCCGTGCGCCGCTACCTGCCCGACCTGATCGACCGCGTCGTGAGCGGCCGGATCAACCCGGGCAAGGTCTTCGACCTCACTCTCCCCCTGGAGCAGGTCGCCGAGGGCTACAAGGCCATGGACGAGCGCCGCGCCATCAAGGCCCTCCTCAAGCCCTGACTTCCCGACGCAGGGCCAGGGCCGGGTACCTTGCGGCCCGGCCCCGCACCTGCCCGTGGACCGTTGCCGTGAAGGACTCACTGTGACGACCTTTGCTCTCGTCGGCGCCGGCCCCGGCCTGGGGCTGGCGACCGCCCGAGGCTTCGGGGTCGCCGGCCACAGCATCGCGCTCATCTCCCGTAGCGCCGGCCACCTCGACGACCGACAGCCCGGTCCGCCGCCGGCCCGGGACCAGGTGTGGACCGCACCCTTCGCACCGCGGCTCTGACGTTGCAGAGGACGGGCCTTCGGCCGGTCAGGCAGCAGCCCGGGAAGCTCCGCGCAGCGGGCCGAGCGCCCGCGCCCACGCGAGCAGCTCGTCGACCAGCCCGTGCACCTCCGCCACATGCAGCTCCTGCGGCCGGAATTCGGCAAAGTCCACGAAGTCCTCGCGCAGCGACAGCGCCACCTGCGGCCCGATGTCCGCCATCCGCAACGGGCCCGCCTGCGCGCGCAGCTTCTGCACCGCCATGACCGCGCCGAAGATGCCGTAGCCGACGTAACCGACCGGCTTGCCGCCCCACTCCTCGTAGAGGTAGTCGATGGCATTGGTCAGGGCGGCGGGGGGCGGTGTTGTATTCGGGCGTGACGACGATGAAGGCGTCGCACGAGCCGATCCGCTCGGCCCATCGCCGGGTGTGCGGCCGCCGGCCAGGCGCCATTTGCGCCGGCACGGGCTCGTCGAGGAGCGGCAGTGCGTATTCCTTCAGGTCCACGAGCGCGAACTCCGCGGCGGCGCCGACGTGTTCAGCCGCCAGGTCCCGCACCGATTGGGCCACCCGGTCGCCGTTGCGGCCGGGGCGGGTGCTGCCGATGATGATGCCGATCCTGATCATGTCTGATTCTCCTGGTTCTGGTGTGATGAACCTGTTGTTGCTTGGTTCCTGCTTGGGACACGGCAAACTGTTGCCGTCCGCCGCTGCTTCACCGGGCGGCTTGTGGGGCGTGTGGGCGGCGACTTCCTGTCCGTGGTGGGCTCGTAGCCTGCTTCCTCGACCGCGGTGCGCAGGTACGTGATGCCGAGATCCCTGTCCCTGCGGTGGATTTCCCGGCCCGCCGGCGGACCCGGCACCGCAGGTTTGGAGCGCAGTGAGCTCTCCGGGTCAGTCCGCGTCCAGGCGAACCTGCTGCGTTTCGCGCAGGACTGCCCAGGCGTCCGCCACGGGGCCCATGTGCGCGAGCTTGTCGGGGTTGCTCACCGTGCGGATCGTCTGGATCCGCCCGTCGAGGATCTCGAGTGTCCAGGTGTTGAGGACTTTCCCGTCCCGGTCGCGGAAGATCGCTCCCGGCCGGCCGTTCACGTGGTGGGGTTCCATAACGCCGCCGATCCGGAAGAACGGCGGGAGGAGGTCGGCGAGCAGCCGGGACACATGGTCGGCGCCGAAGAAGCCCCCGGCGAACTGCGGGGCCTTGCCACCGCCGTCCGCGACCAACGACACGTCGGCGGCGAGCAGTTCCCGCAGACCGTCGACTTTCCCCTCTCGGAAGGCGTCGAAGAACCGCCCGGCGAGTTCCTCGCGCTCCCGCCGGTCGGCCTCGAACCGGGGCCGACCCTCGTCCATGTGGCGGCGCGCCCGCACCGCGAGCTGGCGGCACGCCGCCTCCGACCTGCCCACCGCCGAGGCGATCTCCGGGAAGCCGAAGGCGAACACCTCCCGCAGCACGAAGACCGCCCGCTCGAGCGGACTGAGCCGCTCCAGCAGCAGCAGGGATGCCATCGACAGCGAGTCGGCCAGCTCCGCCGATCGCTCGGGGTCCTCGTAGGGGTCGGTGAGCAGCGGCTCGGGGAACCACGGCCCGACGTACTCCGCCCGCCGCAGGCGGGCCGAGCGCAGCACGTCGATCGAGACCCGGGTGACCACGGCCGACAGGAACGCCTTGGCCGACGCGGGCCGGGTGGGGGAGAGTTCGTAGCGCAGCCAGGTCTCCTGGACCGCGTCCTCGGCCTCGCTCACGCTGCCCAGGATCCGGTAGGCGATCGAGAACAGCAGCGGCCGCAGCTCTTCGAACTCCTCGACCCGGGTCACGCCAGCCCCTCCTTGAAGCCCTGCCGCCACGAGGGGTAGCGCAATTCCCAGCCGAGCTCCCGCTTGGCCTTGGCGTTGGAGAAGCCGCGTCCCTCGGTCATCATCGTTGCCACCACCTCCCCGGCGAGCAGCCGGGCCAGCCACGTGGGGACCCGTATCGGCCGCTTCGCCCCCGCGCAGGCGGCCAGATACGGCAGCCACTCGCTCTCCGGGGCCGGTTCGTCGTCGACGATGTTGAACACACCCCTCGCCTTCTGTTCGACGGCCAGGACGGTGGCACTGGCCGCGTCGTCGAGATGCACCCACGAGGCGTAGCCGGTGCCGTCCCCGACCAGCGGGAACTGCCGCTTGCGCACGAGCACGAGCTGGTCGTCGGTGGCGCCAGGCCCGTAGAACGCGCCGTACCGCATCACCGCGCCGCCGGCCCTGCCGACCACGTCCTCGACATGGCGGAGCGCCGCCATCGCCGCGTGCGCAGCCGTCCCCTCGTGCAGGTCCAGCGGGTCCTCCTCGGTCTTCACCCATCCGCCCTCGCGGATCCCGTTCCAGTTGGCGTAGCCCTGTGCGACGCAGTGCGAGACGCCGGTCGCCTCGGCCGCGGCCAGCAGATGATCCGTCCCCTCCGTGCGCAACCTGATGGTGGGGACGGACCACCGGTCGAAGTGTTTGAGGTCAGGCTTGCCGGCGTGAGCGACGCTGATCCCGGTCATCTGGTGCACGATCACGTCCGGTCGGGCTGCAGCCACTGCCTCACCGACCGACATCGCGTCCAATCCGTCCATCACCACGCCGTCCGCGCCCACTTGCTCGACCAGGCCGAGCTTGGCCGCGCTCGTCGTCGTGGCCGTCACCTGGTGCCCACGAGCCAAAAGCTGCGGCACCAGCCGCCGCCCCAGTACTCCGGTCCCACCTGCCACGAACACCCGCATGACCATCACCTTCCTGATCCCGAAGTCCGTCTCCGAGACTTGGGACGAGACAGCCCCGCGGTTTGTGACATCGGAGCACCCGTCGGACGGCGCGGCGAACACGTTCTTCCGGTTCAGGGCGCGGTGCAGTTGCATTGGTACGCAGGCCAGGTACGTCGCCGTCGACCGCCCCTGCCGCAGCTTGAGGTTTCGGAGCCCGTCATCGCGAAGTTCGCGTGGCACGGCCACGAGCAGCTTGGTCGGCTGCGGATCTGCGACGACGCCATGGGTAAGTTCGGCTATCGGAAGCTGCGAAATGGGTCCGCTCGTGGGCGATGAGGATCATCCGTCGCGCCCGCCCTGGTGCGTCGACCGGGGAGGTCGAGGCGGTCGATGTCGAGAGCGAGCACCCGCTCGACGGGGGCTCCCGATTCGTGGAGGAGGTGCCACAGGGTCAACTCCCTGAGCGGGGCCCGCACAGCGAGGGCGGCGCGGGCCCGAGCGGGGCCGGCCGCAGTCGCGCTCGAGGCCGTGATAGCACCAGAGGGGGCGGGTGCCGGTCCAGGGCACGATCGGCGCCACGTTCGCCGTGCTGCAGTCGCCTGGCGGCGGGGTCGACGCCGTCGGCGTGGTGATGGCGGCGCGGATTTTGGCGGTCCTGGTCGTGCTGCTGCTCGGCGGCGTGTCCGCCGACCGGCTCGGGGCCCGATCGGTGATGCTGACAGCGGATCTGCTCCGGTTTGCTGCCCAGAGCGTCCTGGCCTTGCTGCTGTTCACCGACAGGGCGAGGATCTGGGAAGTGGTCGTGCTGGCGGTGGTTCTCGGAATCGGCGAGGGTGGGTTCAGCCCGGTCTGACGGCCCTGGTGCCCGCCTTGGTTCCTGCGGAGGACCTTACGGACGCCAACTCGCTGTTGCAGATCCCCCAGGCGGCCGCCTCGGTTGTGGGCCCCGGTCTGGCCGGCGTGCTCGTCGCTGTTTCTGACGCGGGCACGGTGGTCGCGGTCGACGCGGTCAGCTACGGCGTGAGTGTCATGGCCTTGGCTCGGCTGCCCATGTCGCGGTCGGCCGTGCCCCGCCGCGGGTTGTTCACTGACCTGGGGCTCGGCTGGAAGGAGTTCACCTCCCGCACGTGGTTGTGGGTCACGACCCTCCACGTGAGCCTGTTCAACTTCGTCCTGTGGGCGCCGTTCCTGGTGCTGGGACCGACTCTTGCCCAGCAGCGGCTCGGCGGCGCGAAAGCCTGGGGTCTCGTGCTCGCCCTGTACGGCGTCGGCTCCACCTCGGCGGTCTGGCGCTGCTCGGCAGGAATCCCAGCCGGGCGCTCGCCTGGTCCATGGCCGCATCCGCGGGCTGGGCCATACCGGCGGCCGCACTGGCCGCGCGGTTGCCGCTGGCCTGGGTGGCCGCGGCGGCACTCCCCGCGGGGGCCGGGGCAGCGGTGTGCAACACGCTCGTGACGACCGTCACCCAGCGCGAGATTCCGGCCGAAGTCCGCGGACGCATCAGCGCGTTCGACAGCCTGGGTGCCTTCGCCCTCGGACACCCGATCCGGCGACGGACGGCACCGCCCCCACACGACCAGAGCGATCGTGCGGGGCATCGGACCGCCCAGGCCCGACCGGAGACCCGACGGCGCGAGGAACCCCGCCCCCGCATCCCCGGACCACGCACCAGATGCGTGCCGCCCGGCGGCGGAGCGAACGCGGGGAACCAGAACGCCCAACACCGTTCGGGGCGTTCGGCTGAGCATGGGTTCTGGCAACAGGACTCACCCCCGCTCAGTCTGTAGGAACGGTCCAGGTGTCACCTGTCGACGGGATGCTGGCCCTGCCGCCCGATGACATCGCCACTCCTTCAGGAGGAAGAGCAAGCCAAAGCGCCGTAATGGCCGCGCCACCGATGGCGTCGGCGACTCCGAGCAGGGCCTCGCCTCCGGTCTGGTGCAGACCTCCGGCCAGGTCGGCGCCGCCCTCGTTCTCGCCGTGTTCACGGCCGTGCTCACTGGAGTAGGCGACAGTGGCGGTGACTTCACCCCCTACCGGCCGAGCCTCAACCTGGTCACCGGCGTCGCGGCAGTGGGACTGCTCCTGAACTTGGTCCCGTGCGGCGCCTCCGGTGCCGCTGAACCCGACAGGGGGGTTCGGAACTGTTGCCGCTTGACCCCGCACGGCCGGAGCGATCGTGCCGGGCATCGGACCGCCCAGGCCGGAGCGGAGACCCGTCGGCGTGGGGGACCCCGCCCCCTGCATCCCCGGATCCCCCACGGACGAGATCTGTGCCGCCCGGCGGCGGAGCGAGCGCAGGCGACCAGCGTGCCCAACACCCTTCGGAGCACGCGGCTGCGTACCAACGCTCGTGGAAACAGGACACACTCCCGCTCAATCGGTAGGAACGGTAGGTGATGAGCCCGTCGTCGCCCCTGTCGTACCCCGGTCGCGGCACGGGCCTGCACTGTTGAAACAGATGAGATGCGCGTCATTTGTGCAAACGGTCAGTGGAAGACGGCGCCAACCGTTCCGCGGCGCGTGGTTTCGACCGTCTCGGCCTGGTCGACCGCGCGGCGGACCAGGTCTTTCAGCCGTGTCTCGTCCAGTCCGCGTGTGGGTGTCAGTCCCAGCAGGGTCTGCCAGAGCAGGCTCTTCCCTTCGATACCCAGACGCAGCGTTTCAAGCTCGATGAGCGTACTCAGGTGAGAGCGGCGCACGATCCGGCCGTTGAGCTTGAGCAGACGCAACTTTTCGGCCAGCCACCCCGCGTAGAACTTGTGCCGTCGTGCCGGCACACCGAGCAACGACATCACCTCGAGCAGGTGTTGACGGTCCTCTGCTATCTCGTCCGCGACACGGCGCAGGTCGCTGCCGTGCGGCGTGGAGCGCATTTCCTCAGCCAAATGTTGGGAGAGCACTTTCCCGGTGGTGGCACCGGCGAGGTGGTCGTTGAGGTAGATCCCAAGGACATCGGGGTCGGGGCGCATGGGGCATCTCCTTGTGGCTCAGTTCTTTGCGAGACGGACTTCGACGTGGCCGTTCGGCGAGGGGCGACATTCGAAGCAGGGCTGAGGAGCGGTCGCCGGCCCGTGGACGTTTTCGCCGTCGGCGAGCTGGAACTGGCTGCCGTGCCAGGGGCATTCGATGCAGTCCGCGACGATTTTGCCCGCATGGAGCGGACCGCCCATGTGACTGCACCGATCGGCCAGTGCGTGCCACTGTCCGTTTGTCTTCCGCACCACCAGGATGGGCACCTCACCCACCATGCGTCGTACTGGTTCGTCGACGGGGAATTCGTCCGCTGACCCCACGTCGTGCCAAACCGGCTCGACGAGAAGGGGTACCGCCGCGGCATGGTTGACTCCGGCTGCCTGCCGGTAAGCGAGGTGACCGCCGACCACGCCTCCCGTGGTGGCAGCGGCCATGCCACCGAATCCCAGCACGCGGCCGAGTCCGCTACGACCCTTGCAGCGCGCCGCCAGAGAGCCGGCGTACGCCGCGACGGCTACGAGGTTGGCCGCTGCGTGGAAGAGCCCGGTGCGCGCCTGGCGGGGCGGCTGATCCGCCCAGTCCACCCATCCGGCTGCGGCAGCGGGCGCCGCGCCGAGCAGGCCCACGGCTACCAAACGGCGCGCTGCCCGGCTTTCCCCGGGCAGCAGGTCGAGGATTCCCGCCGCCGTCCAGGCTCCGATCGGCACCTGCACCAGCGCCGGATGTACGGGATGCCCGAGCCAGAGCCCGCGCAGTACGTCCCGGCCACCGCCGAGGGGGACCGCACGAATGGCCATACGTAGGGTGGTCGCCAAGCCGTCCAACCACTCCTGATCCTCGACGGCATCCAACATGTTTGGCAGCATGTTCGTCTTTGCCCTGCTTTCGCTCATATAGGGCGAGTGGCCGGGCCGGGACGCGGTAAACGTTGCCCCGGCACCCCCGCCCAGCCGGCGAATGCCCTGCGCCCCCTCGGAACCGTCCTACAGAGCCGATGCCCAGCCGATGACGCCTGGACCAGCCGGCCCGCACGAGCCTCGCGCTGGCCCAGTTGCCGAAGAAGTGCCGACGCGGACCGCGCACGAGTCGGCTGACCAGCAAAGAAGCCTCACCCAAACGAGCAAGTACATGCTCACGGAGCTGTGGAATGCGGCGTACACCCGACGCGGCAGTGGGCCCGTGCTTGCCCTTCACCCCCGGGACAAGCCGAACGGGCCCAACGGATGAATCGACGAGCCATCACGAAAGTTGGAGGCGAAAGTTTGTTCCGTAAGCGTGAGCTGGGCCTAGGCTGAGCCGGCCACCTTGGTACCGATCGTGTGGAGGCTGAGGCTGCGCCTATGGACATATTCCTGAGCGCGCTTGAGGACAGCGATCTGCCGATCTGCTGGGAACAGTTGACGGATCCCGAGTTGCAGCAGATGGCGGCTGGGACCAGGAAGTACCACTACGATCGCGGCCACTTCGACCAGCACTGGGCGAAGGTGCGCTCGGACCCGTCCGTGATCTTGCGAACCATTGTCGCCGACGATGCGGTAGCAGGGTACGCCGCTGTCTTCGGACCGCCATCGGAGCGTGAGGTCACGTATGTCGTCGGACGAGCTCATTGGGGTCAGGGCATTGCCACCACGGCGCTTGCCGAACTGATCGAGCCGGAGCCCGCGCGGCCGCTGCATGCCGACGCCGCTGCTGACAATGCCGGTTCCATCCGCGTGCTGGAGAAGTGCGGCTTCCTCGTCACCGGGAAGAGCAGGCGCTTCGCGCGGGCTCGTGGCGAGGAGATCGACCTGGTACTCCTGACGCTGAGCTGACGCCTCCCGCAGTGCCTCCACCTTGGCCGGCACCACGTCCAGACCGAACACGGCGGCCAACTCCTGGCAGGTCAGCGGCCTTTGATGGAGCCGGTCCCGTTCCGAGAGCGCCTGCAGAATGCGCTGGTAGTCCACCGACAGCACCGACCAGGCCGCCTCACGCCACACCGGCACCTGCAACTTCGGCTTCGCCGAATCCCGGGGCGCCGACGGCCCGCCCGCAGCCCGCGGATCCGGGACATCCTCCGTGTCGGCGGTGCTGCCGCAGTCCGGAGCCAGCACTGCATCGACCCGCCTGCGGGCGACCACCCACTCCTGCCATTCCAGCTCGGCCACGGCCAGTTCGGCCTGGATACGGTCGGCCTCCTCACGCAACCCGTCGACCCGACAGCGAGCTGCGAGTTCGTGCTGTTCCAGCAGTCCGACAACCGACGGCATCCACAACCTCCCGGGGAGCGACGACACGACAGGTCACGACTCCCACAGAATCACCGCCCCTACTCCTAATGGGAGCTGCCGGGTCGGAGAGACTCGGTGCCGTAGCCGCCAGCGGGTGAGCACTCACCTGCCCGGAAGCATCGTGACTTCTGTGGTCAGACCGTGCCCCCGTTGGTCGGCCGGAAGGCCAGACCGCTGATGGGGTGGCGTGCCCGCCGAGCAGGGCGTGAGCACTGGATCCATTAGGGAGCGTGCCACGTCTTCCGCAGGCTGCACGATAAGTGAACTACCTGACCGGGAGGGCGAGTTGCTTCTGATCGGCGACGACTGGGCCGAGG